>DTXR01000525.1 GCA_012962365.1 Chromatiaceae bacterium
CGCGCGGTGGTAGTTGCACCAACCCCTTATTACGGGATTGAGGTGTCCAATCAACGACGCCTGGGCTTCCCCTGGCCTGGATTTGATGATTTTCCGAACCTTGGTCAGAAAGGCTTTGATGTTTGCCTTTGACGGCTTCACCAGTACCTTCTGCCGTCCCTGCCGCCAGTAACGGCGGAAGTTCCAGCCCAGAAAATCGAACCCCGTTTCGATATGGGTGATGAGCGTTTTCTCCGGCGAGAGCCTGAGCCCCCTTTGCGCCATGAAGTTCTCCACCACCGGCTTGACTTCATTTTCCAGCAGCTCTTTCGAGGTGCCGGCGATGATGAAGTCGTCCGCATACCGTACCAGGCTGACCTTGTTTCTGGCCCGTCGGCGGGATTTGAGGGCCAGCAGGTAAAGCGCCTGCATGGCTCTGTCCACCATCGTCGGTATCCCCAGGGGACGCCGTTTGCCATTGGCTTTCGGGATGTA
The DNA here is from genome assembly GCA_012962365.1 of Chromatiaceae bacterium. Taxonomy (GTDB): domain Bacteria; phylum Pseudomonadota; class Gammaproteobacteria; order Chromatiales; family Chromatiaceae; genus Thiolapillus. The sequence continues at coordinate 475 of DTXR01000525.1, forward strand.
GATTCTTCGCAGAGGCTTGGGTTGGTACCCGCGCCGTTGCATACGAAAAATCGCGTTCCACTTGTCTTCGGGAATGGACCAGGTCTCACCATCGATCCCTGGCGTTTTCCGCCCCCGATTCTCCGTCACTCGTCGTACCTCCAGTGCTTTGGCGGCGAACGAGTGGGTCAGCAACCGTTGCAGGGTTTTCACCTTGCGCCAGTTGCTTTCCTTTGCTGCCTTTGCGACGCGTACCTGCAAGCCCCGCACGGTTCGGTGCATCACTGACCAGTAGATTTCATGCCAGTGCTGCCCGTCTCCGTGGGAGAATGCAGGCTCCATCGCGCAGCGTTTGCTTTGCGTATTTACGCTCATCTTGCTATCCTCCAGTTGCTTTTTGGTTAGCCCCCGTGGACAGCACTACCCCCTTACAGGAGTTTTGCTCCCGCAAGGGCTTTTCATGAAAACCGGATCGGCTCACGCCTTTCCGGTTTTCTTTTTGGGGTTACTCAGGTCCTCTCGCAAGGAAAGACCAGACGGAAGTGGGCACCCTTTCGGGTGGGGCGATGCCACCCCGATCCGATCCATTACAGACCGGCATTCGCTTTCTCCGTCCTCCCCTACCCGCACACATGCCGCCTCCCCTTGCGGGTCGGTTTACCTTGAGCTTTCGCTCGCAGGAGGTGTACGGGTTAGGCTCCATCTGTCCCCCGGCGACTTGCATGGCAACGTATGCCCAATGTAAAGAGGCATATCCAGTCGCATCCCGACCTTATCCAG
>DTXR01000526.1 GCA_012962365.1 Chromatiaceae bacterium
CACCGACAAGCTGACCGGCAGCCTCAGCGTTTTCGGCCTTGCCCCGCCGCCGCAACACTATTTCTTCGTGGTCAGAACCCGAACCGATGCGCATGGCTTGCAGCGAAACACCGTCTGGAGCGGTCACAGCAAACAGGTATGTGTTCCTGCCGGCGCACCTGACGACGCCGATTGCGACGACCTTCCCGACAGCTAGGAAAAAGATCAATGCGTAGACACCGCCCTGACTGACTGGACAGGTGAAATCTACCAGGGCCCCGGCAACACACGCCTCTCCAACGGGCAGCGCATCACCACCGCCATCACGGGAACTATCGAAACCCGTTCGCCCCACCGCCTGATCCTCAAGGCGCCTCAATTGCAGATACAGAATGGGGTTATTTTCCGTGTGGAAAAGGGGGCGGAATTGCTGGTCTATTCGTTCCCCGATATCTGTCTGTGACAACGACCGGCTTGATACCTTCTATGGAAGCGTTGTTGGGGAGGGTGTGTTCACGTTGCTGGCCAGGGATTTATACCGCCAACCGAAGGGTGCCTTCTGATGTAGCCTGATTTACTCGACGGCTTCTTCGATGATGCCTTTTATCAGCGCGTTCACTTTTTCGATAACTTTCCGGGTGTCTTCGCCGGCATCCGGGGTGCGATAAGTGACGTAGACGGTCTGGTCGTCTCGGGTCAATTGATAGATGCTGATGGTAAACGGGCACAGCACCATGTTGTTGGGGTTGATGGAAACCAGCTGGTGGGAGAGGGCGGCGCTGCAAAACTCGATGGTTTCGGCGTGGGTGAATACGTTATCGGGATAGCCCAGGTCGTGTCCGGTGCGGTTGAGCATTTCCCCGGCGGGCAATACATTGCTGATGTTCAGCCCCCGGGCGATGATGGCGTCCTTGACGTTTGCCACCACGTCTTCATAGGGATCGCTGCTCTGCACGGCAGTGAACTGGGTGGCAAAAACCGCCGGGACGAGCAGGCAGAGCAGGCCGGCACAGGTTATCTTCTGTAAAGAGTTCATCGCTATTCGGCTCTTTCTGATCTTTCTTGTGACATTACGCTATTGCAGCAGCGGGTGCAAAGGTTCGGATAGCTGTTACAATCACCCGATGAGCTGGGGGTGCCGGGAAACTGGCTGAGAAACACCCTTTGAACCTGAACCGGATAATGCCGGCGTCTAGGGAAGCTGCGATTCACAAGGCGCGCTTCCCGGATCAACCTGGAGAACACCATGAGCGCCATCCCCGAAGATTTCATCAATGAAACCACCCGTCTGTCCGAAGATGTCACCGGGCCGTTTCCCAACTCCCGCAAGATCTATGTCGAGGGAAGCCACCCGGGGGTGAGCGTACCCATGCGGGAAATCTCCCAGGATGTCACCCACGCGTTCGATGGCGACGAGGAAAACCCACCGATCTATGTATATGACACGTCCGGCCCCTACACCGATCCGACGGCCACGATTGACTTGCTGAAAGGCCTGCCGCCGTTGCGTGATCCCTGGATAGAAGGGCGGGGAGATACGGAAAAGCTTTCTGGCCCCAGTTCTGAGTTCGGTCAGGAACGCCAGAGCGACCCCGAACTGGCCCATTTTCGCTTCGAACATATCCGCACCCCGCGGCGCGCCAAGGCCGGGGCCAATGTCACCCAGATGCACTACGCCCGTCAGGGTATCATCACCCCGGAAATGGAGTTCGTGGCCATCCGTGAGAACATGAAGCTGGACGAGCTGCGCCGCGATCCGCGCTACGCGGCGCTGCTCAAGCAGCATCCCGGCCAGTCCTTCGGCGCCAATCTGCCCGAGGAAATCACCCCCGAGTTCGTGCGCGACGAAGTGGC
>DTXR01000527.1 GCA_012962365.1 Chromatiaceae bacterium
GGCAGGCCATGGTGTTTCTGAACCGGCGGGGTTTTGCCCCCGTGCTCACCTGCTACAGCTGCGGCTGGCTGTCGGACTGCCCGCGCTGCGATGCCCGCCAGACCGTGCATTTCCGCCAACACAAGCTGATCTGTCATCACTGCGGCACCGAACGCCCCCTGCCACAACAATGCCCTGCCTGCGGCTCACCCGAACTGCATCCTCTGGGGCAGGGCACAGAACAACTGGAACAGGTGCTGCAACAGCATTTTCCCGATCACCCCCTGGTGCGCATCGACCGGGATGCCACCAGTCGCAAGGGCAGTCTGCACCGGCTGCTGGAACAGGCCAGGGAAGGGCGCGCCAGCCTGCTGGTCGGCACCCAGATGCTGGCCAAAGGGCATCATTTCCCCGGAGTCGCCCTGGTCGGCATGGTGGATGTGGATGGCGGACTGTTCGGTGCGGATTTCCGTGCCGCCGAGCGCATGGCTCAGCTCATCATCCAGGTGGCCGGGCGGGCAGGGCGGGGCGAGCATCCCGGTACAGTGATGATGCAAACCCGCTTCCCAGATCACCCCTTGCTGCAAACCCTGGCACACCAGGATTATGCAGCCTTCGCACGGGCGGCGCTCAAGGAAAGGGCGCAGGCCGAGCTGCCACCCTATAGCTACCAGACGCTGATTCGCGCCAGCGCCGGCAAAGCCGAAACCGCAGAGGTGTTTCTGCAACAAGCCGTGGCACTAGTGGAACAACTGGCGGGACAAACGATCCTGGTCTGGGGGCCAGTACCGGCGCCGATGCAAAAACGCGCCGGCAAATACCGCTCCCACCTGCTGCTACAGGCCAGTGAACGCAGACTGCTGCAGCAATTCCTCGGGGGATTCGTACCTGCCCTGTCAACCTTACCCGGTGCCGGACGGGTGCGCTGGTCGGTGGATGTCGATCCTCTGGATCTTTACTGAACAACCCTTCTGTACAAAGCAGGATATCCTGTACGGATGAAACACGGTAATTTCTGTTATCATAAGCGGTTATGTCGAGCGGGGATGAGCGCTTCATTCCATTTTCCACCACAAAACATATAACTGCTTGGATTAGTTGATGAAATCACAGATTGCGACACTCGTATCCACGGCTCTGGAACAGCTGGCACAGGAAGGGCTGCTGGCTGCGGACGACATCAAAACCCCGGTGGTGGAACGTACCCGCGACAGCGCCCACGGTGACTTTGCCACCAATGCTGCACTGGTAAACACCAAGGCGGCCCGCATGAAACCCCGGGGTCTGGCGGAGAAGATCGTAGCTGCCCTGCCTGAAAGTCCTCAGATAGCCAAGGTGGAGATCGCGGGCCCCGGTTTCATCAATTTCCACCTCACAGCGGATGCTTATCATACCGTGGTGCCGCAAATCATCGAACAGGCCCACGATTATGGCCGCTCCGCACTCGGCAAGGGCAGGAAGGTTCAGGTGGAGTTCGTCTCCGCCAACCCCACCGGCCCCCTGCACGTGGGTCATGGCCGCGGCGCAGCCTACGGGGCCGTGGTGGCCGACCTGCTGCAGGCGGTCGGTTTCGAAGTTCACCGGGAATACTATGTGAACGATGCGGGGCGGCAGATGAACATTCTGGCTGCCTCCGTGTGGCTGCGCTACCTGGAACTGGCGGGCGAAGAACTGGCTTTCCCAGTCAACGGTTACAAGGGCGATTACGTCTGGGACATCGCCGCCACCCTGCACCGGGAACATGCAGATGATTACCGTTTTGATGCGGAAACGGTTTTCCGGGGCATTCCCGCCGACAAGCCCGCAGGAGGCGACAAGGAAATCCACATCGACGCGCTCATCGAACGCTGCAAGCACCTGCTGGGAGACAACCGCTACCGCTACGTTTTCGAGCTGGCGCTGAATACCATTCTGGACGATATCCGCGATGACTTGGAAAAATTCGGCGTCGTGTATGAAGAATGGTTCTCGGAGCGCAGCCTGATGGAGTCCGGCGCAGTCAACAAGGCCATCGAACGCCTGCGCAAGGCGGGTTATCTCTACGAGGACAAGGGCGCGCTCTGGTTCCGCTCCACCGATTTCGGTGACGAGAAAGACCGGGTGGTGGTGCGCGACAACGGACAAATGACCTATTTTGCCTCGGATATCGCCTATCACATGGACAAGCTGGAACGGGGTTTCGACCGTGTCATCGACGTGTGGGGCGCAGATCATCACGGTTATGTACCGCGGGTGAAGGCCGCGCTCACCGCACTCGGTGATGATGCATCCAAGCTGGACGTGCTGCTGGTGCAGTTCGCCATTCTCTATCGCGGCGGCGAAAAGCTGGCCATGTCCACCCGCTCGGGCGAATTCGTCACCCTGCGCCAGCTGCGCAAGGAAGTAGGCAGGGACGCGGCACGCTTCTTCTATGTGATGCGCAAGTGCGAGCAACATTTGGACTTCGACCTGGATCTGGCCAAGTCACAGACCAGCGACAACCCGGTCTACTATGTGCAGTATGCCCATGCGCGCATCTGCGCCGTGCTGCGCCAGGCCTCGGAAAAGAACATGGCCATCGAACCCAGCCAAGGCACGAGGAACCTCGAACACCTCACCGAGCCCCATGAACTGGCCTTGCTCAATAACCTGTCCCGCTACCCGGAAATTGTGGAGGCCGCCGCGCTGAACGAAGAACCGCATCAGCTCACCCATTATCTGCGTGATCTGGCCAACGATTTCCACACCTACTACAATGCCCATCAGTTTCTGGTGGACGACGACGCCCTGCGGGACGCACGCATAAAGCTCGTACTGGCGACCAGAGAAGTGCTGCGCAACGGACTGAACCTGATAGGCGTATCTGCGCCGGAGACCATGTAACACCATGCCAAGAAGGGACTACAAGAGCCGCGCATCTCGCGCCAAAGGAAAAAAGCCCGTACCTGTGTGGATCTGGCTGATCACGGGCTTCGTGCTCGGCGCATCTTCCTATTCTTCCAAATCCATTTATAGCAATATTTATAGGGGACATTTTTTAAATGAAAGACTCAATCCATTGTTTTAAACTCTCTTTGGGTATTGCA
>DTXR01000528.1 GCA_012962365.1 Chromatiaceae bacterium
TGAACAAGATCATGTGTACATTTGTCACAATACAATACATTCCTTTTACCATAAGTTCCACACATTTCTATAATATCGTAAATAATGCCATTTTTACCCAAGTCCAGCAGCAGCTGGCCCATATTTCCGCTACTCACGCCGAAAAACCGCCTGTTTTCCCCGACATACGGTGCCAACCCAACTATCTGGCATGACGAACCCCTACCGGCTGAATACGCGCAGCATCTTGAGTTGAACCGTTGCTCTTTCCTGGATCGTCAGTAAAACAGACCCGTCTCCAGATGGGTCGGCGGCGCCCTGCTCTCGGGCAGCGGGTTGGGTTCACGCACTTCGCCTTTTTGCTTCAGATGATCGAGGATCTTCTTGATGATCGCCGGGTCTTCGATGCAGGCGATTACTTTGACGCTGCCGCCGCATTCGCGGCAAGTCTCGATATCAATGTTGAAGACGCGCTTGAGGCGTTGCGCCCAGGTCATTGCGACGTGCCGCTCAACCGGTGTGCGCTCTTCTGTCTCATTGTGCCCCTGGCTCTTATTGCCTTTGCCCCGCTTCGCCGGTGTTACCAGGGTGCGGTGTTTGCTGTTAGGCGCAAAAACGCCGTGAAACCGGGTGAGGTTGACGCGTGGCCTGGGCACCAATGCGGCCAGCCTGGCGATGAAATCGAGAGGGTCGAAGATGACGTGGGTGGTGCCGTCACGGTAAGGCGTCTTGAGCTGGTAGCGCACGTTGCCATCTCGCGTTAACGACAGCCGCTTTTCCGATATCGCCGGGCGGCTGATGTACCGGCACAGCCGTTCGAGTTTGCTGCGCTCATGGGCCTTGGCCGCTACACCGGCATGCAGCGAGAAACCGGCAACCTTTCCGGGCGTGTCACCAAACTGATCTTCCGGGTCGCACGCAGGCAGGGTCTGCAGGGTAAAGACCTTGCGCCCTTGCTGAGACCCCACGGCAATGCGATACGTTATCGAATGCCCCAGCAATTGAGTCATCGGGTCTTCATCCATCGCATCCGATGCCAGATAGCTGTTCTGTGCATCCCGTTCCAGCAGTCCCTGGCGCTCCAGAAAACGGCCAATGCGTTGGACAATAGTATGGGCCAGGCGCGTGAGTTCCTCATGGGTCGGCGCCTTGACCCAGTGGAACCGGGACGACCCATTGGCACCATCGACGTAAATGCCATCCAGGAAGAGCATGTGGTAGTGGATATTCAGGTTGAGCGCGGATCCAAACCGCTGGATCAGTGTCACCGCGCCCGTCTGGGCTGTCTTTTTCGTAAAACCTGCTTTCTTGATCAGGTGCGTGCCAATAGCACGGTAGACAATGCCCAGCACGCGACCCATGACATCTGGGCGGCTGGCAAACAGGAAACGCAACGGATACGGAAAGCTCAACACCCATTGGCGCACAGGCTGCTCAGGAAAAACCTCATCCACCAGCAGCGCAGCACTCTCCACCATGCGCCTTGCCCCGCAGCCGGGGCAAAAACCGCGCCGTTTGCAGCTAAAGCCGACCAGGTGCTCGACGTGGCAGGTGTCACAACGCACCCGCAGGAAACCGTGTTCGAGACGGCCACATTTGAGATAGTCTTCGAACTCGCGTTGCACATAGCGCGGCAGCTCCCTGCCCTGCTCCGCCAGATGAGCCGTGAATACCGGGTAATGCCGTTCGATGATCCGGTAGAGCAGTGTTTGCTCGGGCCGGTGGCGCTGGTAATGGTTAGCGCCAAATCCCGTGCCGGCACTCCTTGCCGCAGACGTGGGTGACATAATACGCGTCCTTGCGATACTGTTCTTTTATACGCTGGATTCATATACTAAGTGCAACATACCCCGAAAAAGCGGAGGTAATCTGCGATACTCCCTGGTTATTCGTTTCCGGCAA
>DTXR01000529.1 GCA_012962365.1 Chromatiaceae bacterium
ACGCAAGTTGCCCGGAGGTGGTGGAACGGCTGCGCCAGCGCAAGGGCAGGGAGGGCAAGGCGTTTGCGCTTATGGCCAGGGATCCGGACATGGTCAGGCGTCATGCCCACCTGGATGATATCAGCGAGCAGATACTGTCATCCGTTGCCGCACCCATCGTGATATTGCCTTCCCAACATGAAGAATTGGCGCCAGGCATTGCGCCGGGGCAGGATACCCTGGGCTTCATGCTGCCGTATTCTCCCTTGCATCATTTGTTGATGCGGGAAATGACCCATCCTGTCGTGCTCACCTCGGCCAATTCCAGCGAGGAACCCCAGTGCATCAGCAATACAGAGGCACGCAAGCGGCTTGCCGGTATCGCTGATTATCTGCTGCTCCATGATCGTGGCATCGTAACGCGCCTGGATGACTCCGTGGTGCGCGTCATTGCAGAGCAACCTCGCTTGTTGCGTCGCGCCAGGGGGTATGCGCCACAGCCGATACCTTTGCCTGCCGGCATAACAGCAGCCAGACGTGTTCTGGCTATGGGGGCGGAACTCAAAAGCACCTTCTGTCTGGTCACGGAACAAAAGGCGATCGTCTCACAGCATCTGGGCAATCTGGAAAATGCCGCCACCTGGACAGAATACCGGAAAATGCTGGAGCACTATCAGACGCTGTATGATTTCCGTCCGGAACTGATCGTGGTGGACAAGCACCCAGGCTATCTTTCCACCCAGTTTGGCAAAGCACTGGCGGCACAGGCAGACATTCCCTTGCTGGAAGTTCAGCACCATCATGCCCACATAGCCGCCTGCATGGCGGAACATCGTTTGGATGCTGCCAGTCCACCCGTGCTGGGCATTGTCCTGGATGGCCTGGGTTATGGTGACGACGTCAGTATCTGGGGCGCGGAGTTTCTTCTTGCCGACTACCAGTGCTGTGAACGGCTGGCAAGCATCGACCCGATCCCCCTCATCGGTGGCAGCAAGGCCATGCGGGAACCCTGGCGTAACACCTATGCCTGGCTGAACAGCTCACTGGACTGGGAGTGGCTGTGCCAGGAATTTGGTGATTTGGAGCTGATGCATTTTCTTCAGGGCAAGCCTTTGCGCAACATAAACCTGATGATCGAAAAGGGCATCAACAGCCCTCTGGCCAGCTCCGCCGGCAGACTGTTCGACGCGGTTGCCGGCGCACTGAATATCTGCCGGGAGGGCATCAGCTTCGAAGGCCAGGCCGCCATCGAACTGGAGAGTCTGGCCAGCCGCGTTTTCCAGGCGGAAGCCGCTTCTGCCTATACCTTGAATGGC
>DTXR01000530.1 GCA_012962365.1 Chromatiaceae bacterium
ACGCCACGCACTGGCGTGTTGGCGCTGGCTTCGACATGGGTGATTTCCACATCGGCGCAGTTTACGCTGACCAAGGTGATCTGACTGCCAGCGACAACTACACCGTCAATGGCGCCTTCAAGTTTGGTAACAACAAACTGAAAGCCCAGTGGTCACAAATCGACCCGGACAGCGGCAGCAAATCTGACGCCTGGGCTATCGGCCTGGATCATAACTTCAGCAAGCGCACCAAAATGTACGTCCAGTATGCTGATTCCGAGCACGGCCTGAATACCACCAACCCCGCCGGCGAGCAATCTGGCCTGTCCTTCGGCATGGTTCACAAGTTCTAATCAGAACCTGACCGAGGTAATTATATAGACGCCGATAGAGCATCCATATAATCCAAAAAAGGGGAGTGTGAAAGCACTTCCCTTTTTTTATGCCTGTATTTATTTCCACTGCAGATACCGTGCCTGGAAAAATGCCCTCCCTGGAATTTTTCTCGTCGCAAAGCAAAAATTGCAATTTTTATTTTACTTACATTTTCAATTACTTGCTGTGATCAAAAATGTCAGGGTATATCTGCCCCGCGTGGGCATCTCGCTTTTTCGAGGTGCTCCCTCGTCATTCCGGCAATATGGTTTTGGCGCCTGACTCCGACCCCAGAATCAGCACATCCGCCGGGCGATGCCCAAAGATACCTACTGTTACGACGCCCGCAAGCTGGTTTATTTGTGTCTCCAGTTTTACCGGTTCCATGATCTCCAGGTTCTCCACATCCAGGATGATGTTGCCATTGTCGGTAATGAAATTCTCACGCCATACCGGGGTACCACCCAGTTTGACCAGCTCTCTGGCCACATAACTGCGCGCCATGGGAATCACCTCTACGGGCAGGGGAAATTTGCCCATGACATGTACCAGTTTGCTTTCATCGGCGATACACACAAACTTCTTGCTGGCCGCGGCGATGATCTTTTCCCGGGTAAGCGCGCCGCCACCACCTTTGATCAGATGCAGTGAATAGTTGGATTCATCCGCGCCATCGACATAGATCTCCAGTTCTCCAACCGCATTCAGGTCGAATACCTGCATACCGATCTGCTTCAGACGTTCGGTAGAAGCTTCGGAGCTGGATACCGCGCCTTCAAACCGTCCCTTCACATCAGCCAGCAGATCGATGAAATGATTTACCGTTGAACCCGTGCCAATACCCAGCACGCCGCTGTCTGGCAGATATTCCAGCGCGGCCTCTGCCGCCTGACGCTTTAATTCATCTTGAGTCATACCTTCTTTTCTCCTTTTTTATCTCTTGCAATAAGTTACCATTACAGCATTGAAAACGCCATTGCCATGTCTGCCCATGGCCACACTGATGTCCCGTAATTATCTGGAAAAAATTCTTCGCGCCCGTGTCTATGATGTTGCCCGGGAGACGCCCCTGGAGTTCGTTCCTCGCCTGTCCGATCGCCTTGAAACCAACATCTGGCTCAAGCGCGAAGATATGCAAAGCGTTTTTTCCTTCAAATTGCGCGGCGCCTATAACAAGATTTACAACCTGTCTGAAAAACAGAAAAAGCAGGGCGTAATCGCCGCGTCTGCGGGCAACCACGCACAGGGCGTGGCGCTCGCGGGAAAACGTCTTGGCGTGCCCTCTCTGATCGTCATGCCCACCACGACACCACCGATCAAGGTGCAAACGGTGCGTAAACTTGGCGCCCGCATCATACTGCACGGCGATTCCTACGATGATGCCTATGAACACGCAAAATCACTGGTAAAGGAAAAAGGACTGGTATTTGTACATCCGTTCGATGACCCGGATGTCATCGCAGGGCAGGGAACCGTCGCTATGGAAGTGCTGCGGCAACACGAAGATCCCATCGAGGCGATATTCATTCCGGTGGGCGGCGGCGGGCTGATCGGGGGCATGGCCGCCTATATCAAACGGGTAAGGCCGGAGATTCGCGTCATCGGCGTGGAGCCGGAAGACACACCCACGCTGCAGCGCGCACTTGCTGCCGGTCGCAGAGTCAGCCTCAAACAGATAGGTCTGTTTGCTGACGGCGTCGCCGTGCGCCAGATCGGCAAAGAAACCTTCAAGCTGGCAAGGCAATATGTGGATGATGTGGTGCTGGTCACTACGGACGAGATCTGCGCCGCAATCAAGGACATCTACGATGATACCCGTAGCGTCGCCGAGCCCGCAGGCGCCCTGGGGATTGCCGGAATCAAGAAATACCTGCAGAAGAAAAAGAGCCGGCGCGGAAATCTTGTGACCATCCTCAGCGGAGCCAACATCAACTTCGACCGGCTTCGCCACGTATCAGAAAGAGCCGAGCTGGGCGAGCAGCGCGAAGCCCTGTTCGCGGTTGAGATTCCGGAACGCCCCGGCAGTTTCCTGAGCTTCTGCCGGCTTCTGGGCAAGCGCAACATCACGGAATTCAATTACCGCTATCATGACGATGTACGTGCTCACGTATTCTGTGGCATGGAGCTGTCACGAGGTGCCGAAGAGCGTAATAGCATTATCGAACGCCTGCAACAAAAGGAGTTCGGCATTACTGACCTGACGGACAATGAAACGGCAAAGCTGCATATCCGTTACATGGTCGGCGGGCATGCCCCTCAGGTAAAGAATGAACGCCTGTTTCGGTTCGTATTCCCCGAGCGGCCGGGAGCGCTATTGGATTTTCTCGCCGGTTTGAGCCGCGGCTGGAACATCAGCCTGTTTCATTACCGCAATCACGGTGCGGCCTACGGGCGCGTACTGGTCGGTGTCCAACTCCATGGCACACAAGTCACCGAATTCCGAGCGTATCTGAAAGACCTAGGTTATCGCTACCACGAAGAAACCGACAACCCTGCTTATCAGCTTTTCGCTGGTGCCGGTTGAGGGAACAGGATTATCCCTGTTGGGAAGATGATCGACGTAGCCGGATGAAATCTGGCGCGGAAGCACGGCTTTTGCTATCCGGCAACGCGTAAGAAAACAAAAGGCCCTGATGCAGGAGAAACTGAGGGGTGTGTTAAACTGCACCCCTCAGGTCAGAATTGGACCCTTATCTTTTTCTGCTTGCCTTCTTTTTGGCAGCTTTTTTCTTGCTCACCTTTTTCTTGGCGACCTTCTTGGCCACTTTCTTTTTAGCGGCTTTTTTTACAATCTTTTTCTTAGCAACTTTCTTTTTTGCCACTTTTTTCTTGGTAACTTTCTTCTTAGCTACTTTTTTCTTCGCAGCTTTCTTGGCGACTTTCTTCTTGGCGATCTTCTTGGCCACTTTCTTTTTAGCGGCTTTTTTTACAATCTTTTTCTTGGCAACTTTCTTTTTTGCCACTTTTTTCTTGATAACTTTCTTCTTAGCTGCTTTCTTTACTACCTTTTTCTTGGCTGCCTTTTTCGAAATAACCGCCTTTTTCTTAGCAGTCTTTTTCTTTGATGTCTTCTTTGCCATGAGATCCCCCATTAACAGTTCAATACACGAGACGCAATAAAATTGCACTCAACTGTTTGTGAGTATAAACAACTCACCAATAAATGCCAGCATTTACCGCCACTTAACAACTTAATAACCGACATGCTTCAAACAACAATCGCCATTCATGATGCATGAAACATCGCAGGCCTGTTATGCAAACAGCAACATGCAATATCGGCAACATGTATCGCGGTGCTTGAAAGCCACCTTTGATTGCAGGCAGGTAAAACGTTTCAGCGTATGTATAGCGTGTTTTCCGTCACCACGGCATCCATGGGAACATCCCAGGGTTGTTCATGAACACGCCTGATCTTCTGCAACTCATAGGCATAACCAACAAGCATGGGGCCTAGCCAGTGCCGCCTCTTTCGACGCCATGCAAAACTGCGATCATAGTATCCGCCACCCATGCCCATTCGGTTTCCCTTGCTGTCGAATGCTACCAGGGGTGTGATTACCAGATCCAACGCCCAGGGTTTGATCAGCGTTGCAGATGTCCATATCGGCTCCGGTATGCCATAACGATTCGGCTTCAATACGTCACCAGGTTTCCATGGTGCAAACCAGAGCCGTTTGTGATCCAGCGGATACAACACCGGCAGGTAACAACGCTTGCCCATGGAACAGGCATGTTCCAGCAGAGGCATGGTGTCCAGTTCGCCATCTGCAGGCAGATACAGAGCGATGGTTCTTGCTGTGACAAATCGACGCAGGGAAGCCACGCGTCTGGCAGCCCGGCCGGCAGCACATGCAGAATACGCTGCACTCAGGCATCTTCGCCGTTGGCGGATCTTCTTTCTGGTATCCAGGGAATGGTTCATGGGAGAGAGGGGGAAGGGAAGACATCCTCCGCCTGTGCCGTTTCTGGTTTGTGACCTTGAACCGGCAGGTTCAAGTGGGAGTCTCGGCTACAGTTCAGGCTTTCCGTTCAGGACGGACATGCACACCACTGTAGTATTCCTGACCCCCCGTCTAATGTACTAAGGCTCAAGGGTTTACTAAGCCAGTTCACGAACACTGCAGAGGATGCCTTCAACCTAAAGGCTACTCCGATTGCGACTAAAGTTCCAGTTGATTAAATTGATGCAGCGCAACTTCAACCTGATCCTGCAGGTTTCGCATCTTGCGTTCGAGAGAGGCGTCGACTTCATTGCTGTTGTTGCTGAGGTTCAACAGTTCATGAGCCATGTTCAACGCCACCATGACCGCTATACGCTCTGTGCCTATGATTTTGCCGGTCTGGCGAATGGCGCGCATACGCTCATCCAGGTTCAGCGCCGAGGCCAGCAGGGCATCTTCCTCGCCCGGCTCGCAGGCCACGCGGTATTCCTTGTCCATGATGCTGACGGTAACCGTCTTTCCAGCCTTGCTCACGTATTCGCCTCGAGAGATTTCAACCGGGTAATGATGGCACCGACCCGGCTGCGTGCAGTCTGGTTCTTTTCCATAAGCGCTGCACGCTCTTCCTGCAGCCTTTCCTGCTGGGTACGCAAGAGGCGGTTTTCTTCTTTCAGGTAGGCACAGGTATCAATCAACGCCTTGACCTGTTCCTCAAGTATGTCGAAAGTCTGTTGCGAACTATTTTGTTCAGACGGCTTACTCATAGTAGTAGGAATATAGTTTGCATCACTCCAAGGGTCAAGGGCGCCTCATTCGGTTTGGCAATCTGTTAACATTTACCCATGAACGATTTTACCCCCGATTACAGGCACCTGGCAGATCAAATCGATTCCGCCGGCCTCGACTACAGCGCCGCGGAAATTCACGGCATTCTTGCAGGCATGCTGTGCGGAAGAGCCGCGAACTGGCAACAGATCTTGTTTGAAGAAGTCGACCCCGAAGATGCCTGGGTACAAAGCTGTGCCGAGGAAGTGGAGAACCTGCTGCTGTTCACCGCAGAAGAACTTCGCAGCGGGAACATCCCGTTACAGCTGATGCTGCCCGAAGAAGATGCTCCCGTTGCAGAAAGAGCTGCCGCAATACGCGACTGGAGTCAGGGCTTTCTGTTCGGTTTCGGCCTTGCCGGCAAGCAGAAACAGCAATTATTGGACAGCGATGCCGACGAGGCCTTGCAGGATTTTACCGAGATCGCACGCATGAACGTGGAGGACTTCGGTGAACGCCGTGAGGCAGAGGAAGCATTGATGCAGCTGGAGGAATATCTGTGGGTCGCAACTTCCCTAATCTGGCACGAGGCTGGCAGCAATGACACAGAATGAATTCAAGCGGCGACGCCGCCAACTGATGCGCATGATGGGTAAAAACAGTATCGCCATCCTGCCCGCAGCTGGCATCAAGCAGCGTAATAACGATGTAACCTACCCCTATCGGCCAGACAGCGACTTCTATTACCTGACAGGCTTCGAAGAACCCGAGGCGGTCGCCGTACTCATTCCCGGCCGCAAGCAGGGTGAGTACATCCTGTTCTGCCGCGAAAAGGATGAGGAGAAAGAACGCTGGGACGGCGCCATCGCCGGGCAGGAGGGCGCGGTAAAAGCGTATGGCGCTGACGACTCTTTCCCCATCACCGACCTCAACGACATTCTGCCGCGCATGCTGGAACAGTGCGAGCGCGTGTTCTACGCCATGGGCTGCGACCCTGAGCTGGACAAGAACATGTCCGGCTGGATCAGCCAGATCCGCGGCAAGGCGC
>DTXR01000531.1 GCA_012962365.1 Chromatiaceae bacterium
CAACCCGAATAGGGCAATTTAAAAACACAGTTGCTCCTAGGGGGAAATATCATTGCCTAGCCGCAACATGCCCCCCTTTTCCACCGAAAACTTCGGTATCAGCTCGATAGAAGATGCAGAATAGATAACCTGGTATCCGGATGTCACTGACACACCATTGCCCATTGTACCGCCCGAGGTGATCTTGCCAGGAACCGAACAATAATAGTCATAATCATAGGTCAGTGGAGCCGATATCGTCTCGTTTTGACCATTGCAGCTATTTGTGAGGGCGCCCGATGTGAGACTCGCGTCGAGGCGGGAGACAAATGCATCGCCACCTCCTCCACCGTAGACCGGCTGCGCGCCACCTGAAACAGCCGGAAAATCGCCGGAAGATGCGGTTTCTCCGGCCACGTAAGCATCTCCCGAGGGATGTAAAAAGAAACCGTGAGTGAAGTCATTGACGCTGCCTCCCACATAGGTAGATTGGTTCAAGGTCTGCAGGTCGGCGCTGAAACGCGCCACGAAGGCATCGTAAAGACCTGCTGAGGTCGGCTGTGTCCCGCCAGTGGTGCCGGGGAAATCCTGGGTAAGCGTGGTGCCGGCCACGTAGATCTCACCTGATGAGGGGTGAACGGCGATACCGACGCTTACATCATTGTTGTTACCGCCCAGATAGGTACTCTGGTTTAAAGTCGTGAGGTCTGAGTTCAGGCTGGCGACGAAGACATCCTCGAAACCGGCGAGGCCACCACCGTGCGCCTCCTGTGCCCCACCGCTGGTGGCGGGGAAGTCATGGGAACGTGTCTGCCCGGTGACATAGACGTTGCCAGAGCTTGGGTCAATAGCGACACTGTGAGCGATATCGCCGCGACTGCCTCCCAGATAGGTGGATTGATAAAGCTCTTGCAAGTCTGATCTAAGGCGGCTTACGAAGGCGTCATAGTCACCACCTGGGGTATCCTGCGCGCCTCCAGTAGTGCCGGGAAATGCATCCACAGAGGTGCCGCTGCCGGTAAAGCCCGTTACATAGACTTCCCCGGAAGTCCGGTGAAATGTGATGTCATATCCTATGTCACGACCGTTCGCACCCAGGTAAGTGGACTGTTGCAGATTCTGCAGATCGGCACTCAGGTAGGCGATGAAGGCATCGCGTCCGCCATCTTTGATC
>DTXR01000532.1 GCA_012962365.1 Chromatiaceae bacterium
CGACAATTGCGCATAATGTATATTATGTTAAATAATGTATTTTCATAAATAAGAGTATTCTTCATGCACTGGATGAACACCCGTCAGGTAGTATTACCCTGCAGAAACGCGTGATTGTGACGAAAGCAGATAATTGACTCAAACGGCTAATGCACCCTAGAAGCACTTCACCATGCGTATGCGTGCTCTGAACAAAGCGTCTTTTTCAACCTTGAACCCGGGTTGCAGGTCAATTTCGGTGCTGGCCTCGAAGGTGATGCTTAGGCCGGTTTTTACCACGATATTTCCACTGGTAGTCAGGGATGACTCGGATTGATAAACACTGGCTTCGCCGAAACTGGCGGGATCAAGTTCGACAGGGCCGACGCCGCAGCTGGTACCGGCTGGGGCAGTTGCAACATAGCCATCCCGCCGGTAGCTACCCCTTCCCGTGCTCCAGATGATGCTGGCATTTTCCGTACCGGGCAAGTCATAAGCCACCAGCCCGGAATGGGCCGTGTTGAGAATCACCTCCAGGTCTGCGTCTGCATCGATATTTGCTAGGGTGGGTGCAGCCAGGGCGCCATTCCAGCTTGAACTGCCCTTGGCCGGCGGTAGGTCGATCTCCCGGAGCCTGTTCCCCTGATAATCGACAATATGCAGCTTGCCTGTGCTGTTGCTGCCCTTTTCCACCCAAGAAGCGAAGATCACCTCTGCCCTGCCATCGTTATCCAGGTCAGCCACCGTGGGTTCGGAAGCAAACCGGTAAAACCCTTCCGAGGCATGTGCATCCACCTCGTAGGGCCAGTTGCCATGTTCGCGCTTGTCCAGCCAATACGCATGCAGACGTCCATCATAAGAAGGAAAGAGGATTTCTTTTTCGCCATCTCCATCCAGATCGGCAGTCACCGGATTCGGCTGATTGCTTTCGATAATGTTGTAGTCCTCGACGAGCGGTGAACCGGTATCTACAGGTGCCCTCTCCCAGTCAGAATTCGCTGTTTTAAAGCGTGAGCGATCTGCGTTGAAGATGAATGGCGTCTCGTATTTGCTCTGATATCCTGCTGTGCATTCGTACATATTGCCGATGGCGATCACTTCGTTTATGCCGTTTTCATCCATGTCGGCGATGACAGCCGGTCCTTTGGCGAAATTGGCGCGATAGCTTTCGCTGCGAACACCGTTGCAACGCCCCCAGCCACGCAGTTCGGTATTCAAATCCTCCCAGACACCAACCCCGCCCCAATTTTTGCCGGAATAAACGGCATTTGTCGGAATCTGAATGCCGTTTTCCTCATAGGCGCAAATGAAATGCACGTCCGAAGGCACGATGACCTCTCCATAGCCGTCGCCATCGAGATCACCCACGGCCGTATTGTCATTGAAGACGCCCCAAGCAGAGCCGCTGTCGTTGCCGAGCTGGGGCCAGCCAGTACGAAGCACCCCATTGTGCTCATATACCCAGGTGTTTGTCTTGCTGCCCAGGGCGCCGTTGACGATGACTTCCATGGAGCCGTCGGCATCCAGGTCGGAGACAGACAGCCCGCGCAGCTCACCGTCAATGGGGCGTTTCGGCCAACCGGGTTTGAAATATCCCTGACCGTTATACACGGATACCCAGCCACCACCGTGGGCTGCAGCGATGTCCTGCTGGCCGTCACCATCGATATCAGCAATCACTATGCCAGGCCAGGTGCGACCAACATTGTTGACACCTTCCCCCTCACTGCGATCGTGGCCGGATTTCACACGCCATTCCAGGCTGCCATCGGTGCCATTCAGCACATGAATGGCGTATCCTGAACCGATGACTTCCGGCTGTCCATCTCCATCCACATCCGCCACGGCAGGAGAAGAGTACCAACCCGTTTCACACCAGGAAGTACAGCCGCCATGTTGCCATTTGAGAACCGGCATGGCGACGCTGGCGGATACCGCCGGAGGCAAGATCAACATAATTCCGGTTAGGAAACACGCGCCTGCATTTTTCATGGGATACCTGTCATCGAAATATGGATTATCGGAAGTTTAAGCCACAGATGACATGCGATCTATTGGTCAGAGGAAAAAACGCTGCTTCATCAATGCAGAATGTGACGGGTCGTTCGCCAACAGAAAAAATCACATTCTTCCCGAACTCCAGGGATCACCTGAAGCAGCCATCATCCTGGCAGTTGCCGGAATGCGATAAAAAAACCTGATCAGGGTTCGCCGGAAAACAGGTATCGGTCTATTGCAATGATTCTGGCATACTTCTCTTCTATATTTGTTTTCACTAATCTTCATCGCAGCAGAGATCGATAACATGACTGTCAAGGTAGGTATCAACGGCTTCGGTCGCATGGGTAAACTGGGTCTTCGCGCCGGTTGGAATGACGATGCATATGACATTGTCCACATCAACGAAATAAAGGGCGATGCTCACTGCCATGCCCATTTGCTGGAATTCGATTCAATACATGGCCATTGGGATCATGCCGTCAGCGCCACAGACAACGGCATCGCAGTGGACGGAAAAGAGATCGGATTCAGCAGTTTCACCGATCCTGCACAGGTTGCCTGGGGCATCAGGGATGTGGATCTGGTGATCGAATGCTCCGGTCAATTCAAGACCGGAGAAGCACTCCAACCGTATTTTGAGGCTGGTGTTAAAAAGGTGTTGGTTTCAGCGCCTGTCCCGGAGCCAGCTCTGAATATCGTCTATGGCGTCAACCACCATTTGTATGACCCTGACAGGCATGACATCGTCACTGCGGCTTCCTGCACGACCAATTGTCTGGCGCCTGTGGTCAAGGTAATGCATGAGAAAGTAGGCATCGAACGCGGCTGCATGACGACCATTCATGATATTACCAACACCCAAACCATCGTGGATATCGGGCACAAGGACTTGCGCCGGGCTCGCGCCTGCAGCCAGTCCCTGATTCCCACGACAACGGGTTCGGCCAAGGCGATCACCAGGATCTTTCCGGAACTGGAAGGCAAACTCAATGGCCACGCGGTACGTGTCCCCCTGCTCAATGCCTCCCTGACGGACTTTGTATTCGATGCGGCCCGGCCTGTAACTGAAAAAGAACTCAATGACTATTTCCGTGAGGCAGCCGAAGGCGAGCTCAAGGGGATTCTGGGTTACGAGGAGCGCCCACTGGTTTCCATAGACTATGTCAACGACCCGCGTTCTTCAGTCGTGGATGCCCTTTCCACCATGGTTATCGACCATAGCCAGGTGAAGATCTACGCCTGGTACGACAATGAGTGGGGCTATGTAAACCGCATGATGGATATCACCCGGATGATCGCTGAACGTCTTTAATCGGTTCCATGATGGACTCTGCCACGCGCAACTATTTGGTCGTCACCGGCGGCTACTGGGCTTTTACCATAACCGATGGCGCCATCCGCATGCTGGTGGTGCTGTATTTCCATTTACTGGGCTACTCGCCTTTCGAAGTGGCCATGCTGTTTCTGTTCTATGAATTCTTCGGCATCGTCACCAATCTGGTTGGCGGCTGGCTGGGTGCGCGCATCGGACTAAACCTGACTATGCACATCGGCATGGCAATGCAGGTGGTCGCACTTTCCATGCTGGCCGTACCCGATACCTGGCTTTC
>DTXR01000533.1 GCA_012962365.1 Chromatiaceae bacterium
ATCCTATTTTTCAAGACCAGGAACATTACCGGGCTCAATTTACCAAAGGCCTGGAAAATCTGCTGCGTGTGGAACAACTGGGCGCTTTCATTCTGGTACTGGCAAACAGCACCTACGATCCACAGATTCATGCCGCCCTGGGCTGCCAGCTGCAGCAACGTTTTGATGAATTGTCCCTGAAGGTGAAAGACCTGCTCTCCCAGGGGCGATCCCTGGAATATGCCGATGACGATGTACCAGTATTCCTCAAGCTCATGGCCATCGGCCTCGACAACCTCCAGAACACGCTGTTTCGAAAGGCAGGCCCCTGGGAAATACAATTCAATCATCTGCGGGCTTTCCGTCCGGCACGCATGAGCAGCGTTGTAATCACCGATTTGCTGGCGCCTTTCGACGAGAACGGCTTTCATTTCAACAAGCCCTTCCTGAATAAGGAAATCATCTGGGAAGGCGAGTTGCTGGGTGATCATTGCCGTCTGCTGTACAACAAGTTTCCTTTCGCCCCTCTGCATGGTCTGTTGGTCATCGAGCCGGAAAAAAACCACCCGCAGTATCTCAGCCGAAGCGCCCATGAACACTATTGGCGACTGCTTGAACTGTTGGGGAACACCCTGACAGACTGCGGATTCGGTTACAATGCCCGGGGCGCCTGCTCCTCCATCAACCACCTGCATGTACAGATGTATGCCGGCAAGACCGGCGGTTATCCTGTCGAACAGTCCATGTGGCGCCATAATGGGGGAAACCAGGAATATCCTCTGAACGTGGCCTGTTTCGAGAGCGCCAGCCTATCATGGCAACATATCGAGCAACTGCACCAGCAGAACCATGCCTACAACCTGCTCTATCGTCCCGGCAAGGTCTATGTCATCCATCGCGCCATGCAGGGCGGCTGCCAACAGAAGGAGGGGCTCAGCGCCCATGCCTGGGCGGAAACCAGTGGTTCCATGACGGTTTTCAACCGGGAAATATTTGAACTGTTGAGCGCCGAGGAAATCGCGGAGGAACTGGCAAGAATGCACCCATGAGCACCCTGTATTCCATCATTGAGAGCGCTGGCCATCCCATCTTCTCCGGCCTGTATCAGCGGCTGGACATCGACGAGCAGCGTTTCACCAATATGCGCAAGGTCATGGCCGCCCTAAAAAGGCAGGCGCCGGATTTCATCGTGGCGGAATTCATCTACGGCTACAGCAACAACTACGCTGGTGTGAACATCAGCAACCTCGATGTCATGCTCTACAGCCTGCAGAAATATGCACCGGACTGCCGGGTGATCGTCCTCTGCAACAAGGGGGAGGAAAAATACACGGACAAGTTGCAAACCATCTTTCCTCTCCACGCCGTGCTGACCAAGCCGGTGGACGCCTCCGAAATGCAAGCCCTGCTGTAGCCTAAGCGCGAGGCTGGCTATGCTTTTCCCGGCCTGCCCGAAGCCTGCCCGATAAGCAACTCCTCGGGCAAGCGGTAGTCTCTGTGCTGCCCGGTCACGGGACAGGAAAAGACCAGGCGCACCGCCTGCAGTTGCAGGTCATCATCGTCTCCACCACCATAGAGCCTGTCCCCCACCACGGGGAACCCCAGGTTCGAAAGATGACGGCGGATCTGGTGCTTCCGCCCAGTATAGATGCGTACGCCGAGCAGGCTTCGACCCGCATGCGGATCGACCGCCATCAGTCTGACATGAGATAGCGCGGGCCGCCCGTCCAGCGGCTGATCCAGCAGTTTCAGGTCACCGGGAAAACGTCCCTGCACATTGACGCGGTAGTGCTTTTCCAGCCGACGCTCACGAAACAGGGCCGACAACCCGGCTGCCGACTGTTTGCCGTGCGCAAGTAACATCAAGCCGGAAGCTGACCGATCCAGGCGGTGGACGACAAAGGCATTGCGCTGGGGCTGCAGATGCTGCTCAGCCCAGCGAACGATGGTGCATTGATCCCCCCACTTGCTACCCTGGGAGAACATGCCCGCAGGTTTGAACCAGACGCTGTATTCCCCTTCATCCTTGACCAGCACGGCGGCAGGCGGTGATACCGCCTGAATATTGGCATCATAGTACAGATGCAAAATGTCACCTCTGCGAAGCTTTCTATCCGCCCGCCGCAATCGCTGTACGTGCTTTTCGCGTTCGACCCAGACCGCACCGTTCTTCATGGTCCTTTTGATCCGGCCACGAGATAGCCCGCTCTCATTTGCCAGCAGGTCTACGGCCTTGATATCTTCCGTCTTTACCTCAACATGCCGTTCCAGCACTGTCTGCTTATCTTTCATGGCTGTAGTATAGTCCTCAATGCAAATTCACCGGGAGCACGAAATGACCAAGAGCATCAAAGGCACAGAAACCGAGAAAAATCTGATGAAGGCGTTTGCCGGAGAATCCCAGGCGCGCAATCGTTACACCTATTATGCGGGCATCGCCCGCAAGGAAGGACTGGTACAGATTTCTGCCATCTTCGAGGAAACTGCCAACCAGGAGAAGGAGCACGCCAAGCGCTTCTTCAAATTCCTCGAAGGCGGCGACGTGGAAATTACCGAGACCTACCCCGCCGGCCCACTGGGCAACACTCTGGAGAACCTGCGAGCAGCCGCTGCCGGCGAGGAACACGAATGGACGGACATGTATCCCACCATGGCGAAGACCGCGAGAGAAGAAGGCTTCGAAGAAATCGCTCTGGCCTACGAGGCGATCTGCATCGCGGAAAAGCAGCATGGCAA
>DTXR01000534.1 GCA_012962365.1 Chromatiaceae bacterium
GAATGCGGCATCGCCGGCGACAAGTATGAATTCCGCGAGTGTCTGTCGGGTATGCTCGAGGCGACCGAAGCGGCCAAAACCGAAATCACCATGGGCGCCTCGATCTTCCAAAAGGTGATGATCCCGTTGATGAACATTCTCACCTACCTGTTCTACGGACTGGCTCCCATCGTCATCGCGGTCGCCGTCGCCACGGGTATCCAGGGAGTGGGCATCATCCTCAAATATGCCTTCTTCGGTTTCTGGGTGCAGTCATGGATGCCGGCCGCAGTGTTCATCAACTATGTCATGATTCAGCAGCTGCGGAACGATCTGTCGAATTTCAAACTCGGCTGGGACAGGGGCGCGCTGAACATCACGCACTTCTACGATGTGGTGTCCACCAAACTGATGGTGGCCTCCGACATCCTGGCCGCCACACCCATGATCACGCTGGCGATCCTCGGCGGCGGCGTCTATGCCTTCACTAGCATCGCCGGTTCCATGGGCCGCGCCGCCGCATCCAAGTCGAATTCCGGCGCCAATGCGCCACGGATCCGCGATGTGCAGCCCCTGCACACTTTTGCGGGGTTCCATCACTCCAATGCGGGCAGGAACCTGGGCAATAAGGGTGCCGGTAACCGCTTCATGGGTGCCGGCGTCGGGGACGCGGATGCGGCGTTGCGGGGCGTCACCGGTACCACTACCGTCAACACCACCACCAGCAACGCCGTGGCCGCCGCCAAGGGCCGTACCAGCACGGTCGGCAAAAAGCTGACCGCGTCCCGAAACCGATTGGGCCAATTCACGACCAGCGCCCTCAACACGGTGGGCTCGACGCTCACCGGGCAATCCCAGACCAGCACGCAAGGCGCCTATTCCGACGCGGTGAACTCCCGGCTCGCCAAAAGCCTGGGGGTCGACACGAAAACGGATCGGGAAACGCAGAACCATATCATGGCCACGGTGGCGGGGCACCTTACCGCCGCCCTTGCGTTGGGTAAGGGCGGGGGTGCACAGGGACGCAAGGCCGCCGAAAATTTCCTTGCGAAAAAACTCGGTTGGTTGTCTGCTGATTTAGGGGGCTCTCTGGCCGCACAGGATGCAGCCAAGCTGGCCAGGCGGCTGGTCGAGGGGGCCAGCACCAGCGATAACATCAACCTGGACCGCCTGAAGGAGGGCCGGCTGACCGAATCGGATGTCGGCAGCCTCATCCACCAGGCCACCGAGA
>DTXR01000535.1 GCA_012962365.1 Chromatiaceae bacterium
CAATGCGGGCGTGCCACTACTGGCGCTAAGCACCTTTGAGCGCGATCACATACTGGTCCCTGATGATTTGTACACCGCCGCATTAGAGGCGTTAGTAAGTGCACAATCATGATTACCTTGATTGCTAGTTGACGTTGGTTAGAGCGAGCGCGACAAGAGAGGCGAGCACCTTCAAGGCAAACCCTTCATTGGTGCGGGCGTACAGGCGCTGGAGACCCATTTTCTCAAGCTGGCTATTAACGGTCTCAATCAGGGAACGATGCTCCCGGATCAATAGGGCATCTGCCTGGCTGTTGCTCCGCATATTCTTACGGTACTTGGGGATGAGGCGTACATGACCATGGAAATAAGCCAGGATTTCGTCCTGATAGCTAACATAGCCTTTGTCGGCAACGACCTGGCTGCCTGGCGGCAAGCCGGCCAAAAGCTCTTGCACCGGCACCAGTTCATCCCAGCGAGCAGGCAACATCTGAAAGGTGACGGGCACACCGTGCGCATCGCATACTAAAGGCAGTTGCCCGCCGAAATAGCGTGCTGCTTTGCTGGCACAGTACCCGTGAAAGGCACGGCCTTGTACTTTCTTGCACCGGGGGGCTCGGACCCACTTACACACCGGCAGCGGCATGCTGTCAATGATGAAGACGGTGCCTTGGGCCAACAAGTCCCCCACCAGTTCGGCGAGCTGCCATAGGGTGGCCAACAGGTTATGCCACCGACGATTGAAGCGCGAAAGGCTGGTCTTCGGTATGTATCCCAAGCGCTGTAGTACCAGCAAGGCGCGTTCATGATGCTTTTGAAAATACTTGGCCGCCACAACGGCGACAATCATGATTTCAGACGCGCTCACCCCTGTGCGACCGTCGTCCTGATGATTCATCACGGTCAACAGATCATCAATGACCACAAATCCGGTTACAATGTAGGTGTCGTTCATGCGGTCCCTCCGTTAGGTGGATGGCTTGGATACCTACCATTCTAACGAGTTCCGCATGAACGCTTTAACTAGCAATCAAGGTTGGTGGATAGGTTCTATACGCTAAATGGCGTGTTTTGTCGGTAAACGCGCCATATGGCGTATGGTTCACTGCACCGAAAACACCGATAATCAAACATGAGAGATGACATAACAGGAAGATAAGATGACCAAAGTTCTTGCACTGCTCATCCTATTGGTAGTTGCTCTGGCCGCGTGTGGGAACGCCGAACAATCGTCCAGTACGCTCGC
>DTXR01000536.1 GCA_012962365.1 Chromatiaceae bacterium
CTTTCGTTCAGGCCGAAGGCAGTACATCCCGTCGTTTTGGTGGTACGGGCCTGGGTACTACCATTGCCAGGGATCTCGTAGAGCTGATGGGGGGGGAGTTGTCCCTGGAGAGCGCTCCCGGTGAGGGTACCACTTTTTACTTCACACTGCCTCTGCTGGTGGATGATCGGGCTTCTCGGGGGAACGATCAATTACCCATGGTGGGACGCACCGTACTTTCCCTGGTTGGCGACAGGGCCAGTGAGTCGATTGTATGCTCCCGCCTGCTTGAGTGGAGCGTCAAAGCGCTTTCCGCCGAAGATGTCAGTCAGGCAGAACGGCTGCTCCAGGAGGCTTCCCGGGAGTATGCGCCGATTGCGGCCATCGTGATGGATGAGCGTTTTGTCGAGAACATGGCGTTCACGCTGGAGCGTTGGCGCCGCGAGGCATTGATCTCTGACGATGTTGCCGTGGTGATTGCCAGTCTCAAAGGTGAAAGACAGGCTCTTTCCGAAAAACAGCGTCGTGAGCGGCTGTCGTCACGTCAGGTATGGGTGGAGACCGAGGAGGAGTTGTTCAACGCACTTCATGCCATACATTTCCCCTGTGATCTTGGGGAGGATGTGTTCGCCGAGCCGGAGGGTGAGACTCGACCGCTCAACATCCTGATTGCGGATGACAACAGTGCCAATCGCATCATTCTTTCCAGGATGCTGAGCAATGCGGGGCATCGGGTGGTTGAGACCGACAGCGGTGAAGCCCTTCTTGAAGTTGTGGAAGAGGAGGTTTTCGACCTGGCTCTGGTGGATATGCACATGCCCGACATGAATGGAATCGAAACATTCCAGTTATACCGTTTTGCTCATGCCAGTGAAGAGGCAGTCCCCTTCGTTGTGATTACTGCAGATGTGACGGAAGCGACGCGCAGTGCCTGCCAGGATGCAGGTATCGAAACCATTCTCTCCAAGCCTGTTGATAGAAGGCAGCTGTTTGACGTTATCGAGTCCCTGACCGGTGATGCTGCAGGCCGTGTTCCTGTGCAAGAAGAGCCCGAGACAAAGCCAGAGCAGGCCGACGATGTACCCATGGTGGATGCATTCAAGGTAGAAGAGCTGTTGTCTTTGGATACCGGCAGGGGTCTGGAGCTGGTAGAGAGTATCTGGGAAGGCTTCATGGAAGATGCCGGGAATACCCTGTCCCAGATGAAAAAGGCAGTGGAGGCGAAAGACTATTTCGGCATGAAAGATCTGGCGCATGCGCTGCGTGGGAGCGCAGCCAATGTGGGTTTGCCGCAGGTGCAACTGGCATCCGAACAATTGGAGTTGCAGTCCGAAGAGCAGTTCATGCAGATCCGGCCCGGCGAGATAGACCAGCTCGAGAAATTGGTTCAGGAGTCCGCGCGTTTGCTGTACATCCGGTTTGGCCTCGAAAAACCCCGGCCGGAGTTGCGGGTGGTGAGCTGATTAGGCACGCATTCTCGAAACTGCGGCGGTATCTTCCTTACGATCCCAGCGCTTGCTCTGTGCCTTGAACAGGTAGTTCATCATGGTGAGGTTTTTCTCCGGCAGAGCCAGCGCGGTATCTACCCAGAGATCCACGATACGGAACAGTTCTTCCCGAGAAACCGGATTGTGCTCGGCCATGATCTTGTCCATGGCAAAATAACCACCTTCCCTTGACTGTCGCCGCTTGATGTAATGGTGCAACATTTCTTCTGCTTTGCCATCTTCGGCCAGCAGATCCACCACGCCCATTTCGTAGAGCTCGGCGGCAGTATAGATATTGCCGCTGGTGATCATGCGCTTCGCCAGCGCAGGGCCGATGCGCCGGGCCAGAAAGCTGAAAGCGCCCATGCCGGGGAAGAGGCCAAACTGGGTTTCCGGAAAACCAAAGCGGGCGCGTTTTTCCGCGATCACGACATCTGCCGCCAAAGCCATCTCGAAACCACCGCCGAGAGCCTCCCCCTCCACCACGGATATTGTGCAGAGTTTGTCATCGCCGCCAGACAGGTTTTTGTGTGCGATTTCCATGCAGGTGTGGGCGTATGCGGTAAGGCGTTCCCGATTGCCGCTGCGGATCAATTCGAGGAACAGCCCGAGATCACCTCCCAGGCAGAAGATGCCGGGCAACCCGGAACTCATGATGAGGTAGCGCAAACGCTCGTCCCGGGGCAGTGACTGATCCTGTTCGCAGAGGGTACCCATGAGATTCTGTGCTGTTTCGAGATCTTCGAGGAATGAGGTCGTGATCACCGGGCGTCCGGGGTGCAGAAAGCGGATACGGATTGCCTGGTGATTACGGTCGATGTTCAACTCGATATTATCCAGCTGCATGTGGTTATCGATGATGCTGATCATTCCTGTTTCCCCCTGATCTCAGGTCTGCTAAGACAAATGCAGTAATCATCATAATCGATTTATTTTTCCCTTGCATTAGATTTGATCTCACCATTAAGGCATAGAAAAAGGCCGTTCATCATCGTTTTCAACCGGAGTCGCAGAAAATGCGAATTCCTGCACCATCGCATACAGCCTGCCGGGAGGGATTAGAGTGTGGAATTACTTCAGGAGGATATTTTTTCTGGTTTCCCGATACTATTTCACTTGGCCTGTTGTACCAGAAAAACGTCTGTGGAAGACGTGCGGGGACGGTGCAGAACATAACACCGGAAGCATCCTTGTGTCCGGGCGTGTTCAGATCAGAGCATCATGCCCCGGATGGTAAAGAACAGCATGGCCGCCATGAGACCGGAGGCGGGAACGGTGATGACCCAGGTGGCGGCTATCTTCATGAGCGCCGAGCGCTTCACCAGTTCCTTGTGATAGATTTTTTTCAGTCCCTTGCGTTCTTTCTTGGTCAGCTCTGCTTCGGTCTTGTGTTTTTTCAGCTCCGCCAGCATGCGGCCTTTCTCGTCCACGGAGGCACGACGGAAATCGTTGAGAAATGCCTCGACGACCTCGTGATCTGCGCCAGCATGGTGATCCTTGATGTCTTCGATCATGCGCGCATAGGAAGCCTTGATGAATTCACGCAGGAAGCCGACGCCAAATACCGCGCCTACCGCAATATGCGTGGAGCTGACCGGAAGGCCCAATTGGGTGGCGATGATTACGGTGATGGCTGCCGCCATGGCGATGGAGAAGGCCCGTATCTGATCCAGTTCGGTG
Source organism: Chromatiaceae bacterium (assembly GCA_012962365.1). Classification (GTDB taxonomy): domain Bacteria; phylum Pseudomonadota; class Gammaproteobacteria; order Chromatiales; family Chromatiaceae; genus Thiolapillus. The sequence goes on from DTXR01000536.1 coordinate 3,147, forward strand.
ATCTCCGATCCCACCGTGCGAATCAGTTTGGGGCCGTATAATGCCAAGCCGATTGCGATACCGATGGCACCCACCATCATGACCCATAAAGGGATTGCGGCTTTCTTGGCGATGCCGCCGTGAATGATGGCATCGTTGATGGCCGCCAGTGGGCCGACGGCATTGGCCACATCGTTTGCGCCGTGGGCAAAGCTCAACAGGGCAGCGGCGCAAATCAGGGGCAGGATGAACAGCTGGTTGACGCTGGCTTTCTCGTTACTCAGCTTGTTTGCCTGGCGGGCGATCATGGGTTTGACGATGACATAGATGGCCACAGCGATGACCAGGCCGATGCCCAGAGCGATCAGGAAATCGGTCTTCCAGATTTTTTTCAGGCCCTTGAGGATAAGGTAAGTTGAGAATGCCCACGCCATGACGCCAATGAGAATGGGCACCATGCGGCTCGACGCGGCGATCATGTCCGATCGGTAGGTGATCGTCCGCTTGATCAGGTACAGAAACGCGGCGGCAATGATCCCCCCAAGCACAGGTGAGATCACCCAGCTTGCGGCAATGGTGCCCATTTTGGGCCAGTTTGCGATGCCAAGTCCTCCCGCCGCAATGCCGGCCCCGAGAACCCCGCCGACGATGGAATGCGTGGTCGAGACAGGCGCGCCCAGTGCAGTGGCGATGTTCAGCCAGATGGCACCTGCCAGCAGGGCCGCCATCATGATCCAGATGAACATGTCGGTATCGTTGATGAGCGCCGGATCGATGATGCCTTTCTTGATGGTGCTGACGACATCGCCGCCTGCGACCAGCGCACCCAATGCCTCGAAGATGGCGGCAATGAGGATGGCGCCTGTCATGGTCAATGCCCGTGAGCCAACGGCAGGCCCTACGTTGTTGGCCACGTCGTTGGCGCCGATATTCAGCGCCATATAACCCCCGATCATGGCGGCTGCAACCAGCATCAGGCCGTTGTGAATCTCGGTAAATTCGTAACCGGTGAACATCATGATGAGGATGATGAACAGCAGCCCAATGCCCAGACGGAACAGCTCCGGGCGCCCGGATTGAGCAGCGGTTTCAATCTGGTTGATGTTTTTTAGTTCCATGATACAGCCCCCAATATCCGGTAGAATTCCGAATGTTGTCTCTATTGAAAACAGGAAAAGATCTGAAGCTCAATTTTAACTCAGATGCATGGTGTCATGGGTGAAATTTGCCTGCGTTGGATCTCATTAATAAATTGATATGCATAGTAATTATCGTTATGTATGCCTTGGATCATGACCGTTTTGGTAATAATGCATGTTTCGGCAATCAATACCTTTTATGACCCCGTGAAATTCCGTATAGTTA
>DTXR01000537.1 GCA_012962365.1 Chromatiaceae bacterium
CCTTGAAAGCTGTAACTTGTTATTTTATCAGGTATTGTTCTCAGAAAAACTCAAAGATGGGCTAGGTCTGGCCCGCAGGTTCAGGGCTATCCTAGCATCCCTATCAGCGCCCGAACATTTTCCACCCGGCTTTCCGTTTCTTCCAGATCAGCGAAGAAGCACAACCGGTCGCTGCCATCCAGCTTGAATTGTTGTGGCCGGGTCTGGATGAGGTGGATGATGCGCGCCGGGTCGATGGCCGGTTGTTCTTCGAAGTGAATCTTGCCGCCGTGGGGGCCGGCTTCGATCTTGCGGATGCCCAAAGGATGGACTTCCAGCTTCAGCTGGGTGATGTCGAACAGGTTTTTTGCCTGATCCGGCAACAGGCCGAAGCGGTCGATCATTTCCACCCGCAGTTCGCGCAGTTCTTCCTGGTCTGTGGCTGAGGCGATGCGCTTGTATTGGATGAGACGCACATGCACATCCGGCAGGTAGTCCTCGGGGAGCAGTGCAGGCAGGTTGAGGTCGATTTCCGTGCCGTGATCCAGGGGGCGGTCCAGTTCCGGCTGTTTGCCTTCCCTGATGGCGCGCACGGCCCGCTCCAGCATCTGGGTATAGAGCGTGAAGCCCACTTCGTGGATCTGGCCGCTCTGGTCTTCGCCCAGAAGCTCGCCCGCGCCGCGGATTTCCAGGTCGTGCGTGGCCAGGGTGAAGCCGGCGCCCAGGTCTTCCAGCGCCTCCAATGCGGCAAGGCGTTTCACCGCATCCTTGGTCATGGCTTTGGGTGGCGGGGTGATGAGATAGGCGTATGCCCGGTGATGGGAGCGGCCCACCCGGCCGCGCAGCTGGTGCAGCTGGGCCAGGCCCAGCTTGTCGGCGCGGTTGATGATGATGGTGTTGGCCGTGGGCACGTCGATGCCGCTTTCGATGATGGTGGTGGCCACCAGGATGTTGAAGCGCTGGTGATAGAAGTCGCGCATGATGCGCTCCAGCTCGCGCTCGCGCATCTGGCCGTGGGCGTAGTCCACCCGGGCTTCCGGCACCAGTTTTTCGATATCGCCCACCATGCGCTCGATGCTGCTGACTTCGTTATGCAACACGTAGACTTGCCCCCCACGCTGCAACTCCCGCTGGCAGGCTTCGCTGATGACCACGTCGTTCCACTGCTGTACAAAGGTCTTGATGGGCTGGCGCTTGGCCGGGGGCGTGGCGATGATGGACAGGTCGCGCATGCCCGACATGGCCATGTTCAGGGTGCGGGGAATGGGTGTGGCGGTTAGGGTGAGGATGTCCACCTCGGCGCGCAGGGCTTTGAGTCTTTCTTTATGACGCACGCCGAAGCGGTGTTCCTCGTCGATGATCACCAGACCCAAGTCCTTGAATTTTATGCCTTGACTGAGTATCTTGTGGGTGCCCACCACGATATCCACGGTGCCGTTTTCCAGTCCTTTCAAGGTGGCATTGACTGCTTTGGTCGAGCTGAAGCGGGATAGGGACGCGATCTTCACCGGCCAGTCGGCGAAGCGGTCGGCAAAGTTCTCGTAGTGCTGTTGGGCGAGGAGGGTGGTGGGCACCAGCACCGCCACCTGCTTGCCCCCCTGGGTGGCCATGAAGGCGGCGCGCATGGCGACCTCAGTCTTGCCGAAGCCCACGTCACCGCAGACCACCCGATCCATGGGTCGGGGCGAGCACATGTCGGTGATGACGTCGTCGATGGCCTTTTCCTGATCCGGGGTTTCCTCGAACTCGAATTCGGATGCGAACTGGCTGTATTCCTCGCCGGGGGGCGGGAAGGTGTAGCCCTGGCGGGCTTCCCGGCGGGCGTAGATTTCAAGCAGCTCGGCGGCGGCATCACGGACTTTATCAGCGGCCTTTTTCCTGGCTTTTTCCCACTGGTCGCTGCCGAGGCGGTGCAGGGGGGCATTCTCTTCCGTGGCGCCGGTGTAACGGCTGATGAGATGCAGGGAGGACACGGGCACGTAGAGCTTGTCGCCCCGGGCGTATTCCAGTGTGAGAAATTCCATGCTCATGCCGCCCACGTCCAGACTCTGCAGGCCCAGGTAACGGCCCACGCCATTGTCTTCGTGTACCACAGGTGAGCCGATCTGCAGTTCAGCCAGGTTGCGCACTACCTGGTCGGCATCGGGGCCGGCCTTGCGTCGCTTGCGGGTCTGGCGTACCCGCTCGCCCAGCAGCAGGGTCTCGGGAATGATGGCCAAGGGTGGTTCGCCCAGTTCCAGGCCTTCTTCCAGGGGAGCAACGGTGATGGCCAGTGTAAAACCGGTCTGCAGAAAATCTGCAAAGCTGTTCACTGCTTTGGGTTGCAGACCGAACTCCCTCAAGGTTTCCAGCAAGTGTTCCCGGCGTCCCGCGCTTTCCGTGGTGAACAGCACAGGGCGGTCGCTGCTGCCCAGGTAATCCTGCAGCAATCCGGCAGGGCGGCTGGCGCGGGCTTGTATGGAAAGTGGTGGCAAGGCACGGGTAGCGAAATTGTGCCAGCTGCTGAAGCCCTTTCGTCGTTCGTCCACGCTGCCGCGGCGCCAGCTGATACCGGCGTAAGCTTTGATTTGGTGAACCAGTTCGTCGCTGTTCAAGTAGAGCCGTGATGGTGGCAGCAGGGGGCGCTCGATGTCATGACGGCGGTGTTCATGGCGTTCTTCCACCTGTTCGTAGAAATGGCCGGCATCCTGGGCCAGTTCATCACCCTGGATGATGAGGGCTCTGCTCCCTAGGTAGTCGAACAGGGTGGCGGTCTGGTCGTGGAACAGGGGTAGATAGTATTCCAGTCCGCCGGGAAAGTTGCCCTCGCTCACTTCCCGGTAGATGAGGCTGGCCTGGGGATCACCCTCGAACTGATTGCGGTACTGGCGCCGGAAGCGCCTGATGGCGTCCTCGTCCACGGGGAATTCCCGGGCGGGGAGCAGGCGAATCCCGTCCACCTTTTCCCCCGAACGCTGGGTCTCCGGGTCGAACAGGCGGATGCTGTCGATCTCGTCGTCGAACAGGTCGATGCGGTAGGGCAGTGCCGCACCCATGGGGAAAAGATCCAGCAGCGAACCCCGCACAGCGAATTCACCGTGTTCCATGACCTGGGATACGCAGTGATAGCCCGCACGTTCCAGGCGCTGGCGGAATGTGTCGATCTCAAGCGTGTTTCCCGTGTCCAGCACCAGGCTATGAGCATCCAGATAGTCCGGTGGCAGAATGCGCTGTTGCAAGGTGGCAGCAGGCACGATGATGATGCCTTCGGTTGCAGACCGCAGTCGATGCAAGGTCATCAGCCGCTGGGATACAAGCTCCGGCAGCGGGGAAAATATGTCGTAGGGCAGGGTTTCCCAGTCAGGGAAATGCAGGATGGGAAGCTGCCTATCCTGCAGGAAGAATCCCAGCTGCTGTTCCAGGCGTGTCGCTTCCTGTACGTCGCGGGCAACCACGACGGTCAATCCATCCCATTGCGCCGCTGCCCTGGCGATGGCCAGTTCGCTCACCGTGCCGCTGCAGCGCCCCCATTGTAGGCGCTCACCCGGCTTTTTCGGCAGGGGTGGCGTGAATGCAGAAACAGTTTGTTCGACGGCGGTGCTCATGGGGCGCGTATTGTCGCACAGGGCAGGCGTTTTCAGAAATCCCTGTGCAGACCGTTAATAAGACGGTTCAGGAACGGTTCAGGCGGCTTTTATTATCCTGTAGCCGTGTTCAAACCAATGGAGAAAAACGCATGAAAACATTCAGGAACATTCTGATTGGTATTTCCTTGCTGCTGGGATTGTCATTTCAGGTCGGAGCAGGCAACTACGACGATGATGTGGAGATCGACGTTGTTTCAGACAATCGTGGGGAGCTGCATCAGTATCCCGCCAAATCCGGCAACAAAAAGCGCCGTGCGTATATTGCAGTGCGTGATGGCGAGCGTTACAGCATCCGCGTCAGGAACCGTACAGATAGACGTATCGGCGTTGTGATTGCTGTCGATGGTCGAAATATCATCAGTGGCAAGAAATCCCATCTGAAACCCAGGGAAGCAAAGTATGTGCTGGGTCCTTGGGAAACGGCGGAATATGAAGGCTGGCGTACCAGCCGTAATCGGGTCAATCGTTTCTATTTTACCGATATGGATGATTCCTATGCCGATGCCTGGGGTGATCACAGTGCCATGGGCGTGATTGCGGTTGCGGTGTACAGGGAGAAAAAGCCAAAGCGTCAGGGATACAGCATACAAAAGCGGCGCAAAAGCAGCGAGGAAGCAGCCCGGGATTCCGCTGGCACCGGCTTTGGTGAAAGCGAATGGTCGCCAAGCCGCAAGGTGAAGTTCAAGGCGCGCAAGAAGCCGATGTTCAAGAAGTTCATCAAATACGAATGGCGCAGGACATTGTGCCGGAAGGGCATCATTCCCCGTTGCAGGTACTACGACGATGAACCCGATAACCGTTTCTGGCCCGATGATGACTGGGATGATGGCTACGCGCCTCCTCCATGGAGACTGAGACACCATCACTGAGTATTACTGGTCAATGGCACATATCGGTGTCATTGACCTTATCCGGAATCGGATTTGACCAGCCAGACCAGCCCGGCGGCCCCGGCAACGACCAATACAAAAGTGATCAGCGAACCGCTCAGGGGGTGCCCCTGATTGACCAGGGCAGACACGGCACCGTAAAAAACTATCAGTGCAGCGAAAATGGCTCCAAGAATGAGCAGGATTTTTTTCATCTTTAGGGGGGGATCTGGAGGATTTAAAGGTATCATAACGAATTCGGCCACAGGACAGAACCGGACATCGCATGAGCCAAAGTTATTTTACGTGGATTTTGCGCCACCGCTGGCTGGTGGTGGTATGCAGCGCGCTCCTGATCGGCCTGGTGGCATCCGGTGCGCGCTTTCTTGCCTTCAGTAACGACTACCGTATGTTCTTCAGTGAGGAGAACCCACAGTTATTGGCCTTTGAGGCATTGCAGAACACCTATACCAAGACGGATAACGTCTTGTTTGTCGTATCCCCCAAAGACGGCAATGTGTTCACGCCAAATATCCTGGCTACGGTTGAATGGCTGACCAGGGAGTCCTGGCAAATTCCTTATTCCCTGCGCGTCGATTCCATCACTAACTACCAGCATACGGAAGCAGAAGAGGATGACCTGCGGGTGGCAGATCTGGTGGAAGATGCGCTTTCACTGGATGCCAAGGGGCTGAAGAAAATTCGTCAGGTGGCCCTGAGCGAGCCCCTGCTGCTCAATCGTCTGATTTCACCAGATGGGGCCCATACCGGCGTCAATGTCACCGTTCAGTTGCCGGGCGAGAAGCTGGATGAAGTGCCGGAAGTGGCGACCTTTGTCGAGCAACTCGCCCAGCGCGTCATGCAGCAGAATCCGGGGGTGGAAGTGCGGGTCACCGGGCTGGTGATGATGAACGCCACTTTCCCCAAGATGGCGCAGCAGGATATGCAAACCCTATATCCGCTGATGTTGTTGATCATACTGGCGGCCATGGTGTTCATGCTGCGCTCCTTTTCCGGCGTACTGGTATCCATGCTGGTGCTGATCATGTCGGTACTCGCCACCCTGGGTCTGACCGGCTGGTTGGGTATCCGGATGAGCCCGCCGACCACTACTGCCCCGGTCATGGTCATGACTCTGGCGGTGGCGGATTGTATTCATATCATCGTCCTGTTTCTGCAGGGGATGCGGAAAGGGGAAGACAAGGAAACAGCTATGCTGGAAAGCCTGCGGCTGAACCTGGGGCCGGTATTCCTCACATCCATAACAACAGCGATCGGTTTTCTCAGCCTGAACTTCAGTGATGCGCCACCGTTCCGCGATCTTGGCAACATGGCGGCGATGGGCGTGATGGTGGCGTTCTTCCTGTCCCTGAGTTTCCTGCCGGCTTTGTTGATGATTCTGCCGGTGAAGCCCGGCACCCTTCATACCCGTGGCCAGGGAGCGATGGAGTGGCTGGGTGATTTTGTCATTCGCCATCGCAAGCGCCTTTTCTGGGGCATGGCCGCGCTTATCGTATTGCTGGTCAGCCAGGTGCCGCGCAACCACCTCAATGACGAATTCATCAAGTATTTCAGCGAAAACGTACCTTTTCGTGTCGATACGGATTATGCCGTAGAGCATCTGACCGGCATCTATCTGCTGGAATATTCCCTGCCTGCGGCTGGTGAAGGAATGATCGCCAGTCCGGAATACTTGCAGCATGTGGAGGCTTTTGCCAACTGGCTGCGGCAGCAGCCCGAGGTGCTGCATGTCAATACCATCACCGACATCATGAAGCGCCTCAACAAGAACATGCACGGTGATGATCCTGACTATTACCGTCTGCCGGGTGAGCG
>DTXR01000538.1 GCA_012962365.1 Chromatiaceae bacterium
CCTTCACTCCGCGCGCCTCCTGAACCCACGGATTCAGGAAGATATAAAGCGATTTCATGGGTGGCCAGGGCCTTTTTCGATACAGCATATTTTGATACTAGCCCACAGCCGGGTCATGAACAAGAACCAGAGTCTTTCGCTGAGTAATCAAGATTTGATTTGGTTCGCGAAGGTGCCAAATCCACAGTTTGTGTATAATAACGCGTTCACTGGGCGTCTGTGCGGCTGACAAGTCTTTCACCGATGTTCACGGTGTTCATAATATTTCAAGTATTTTCAACAGCATACTGGCTGTTGAGGGCGGCATTGCTGCCATGCGAAAGTGGCGGAATTGGTAGACGCGCTGGATTTAGGTTCCAGTGGGGCAACCCGTGGGAGTTCAAGTCTCCCCTTTCGCACCAGACAAGGTGGGCGCAATCCAGGTGGGATGCGCCCTTGATTATTAACAGACAGACAACACTGTCGGAGATTGTTTCAATGCAAGTATCTGTTGAATCGGGTGAGGGCCTGGTAAAACGTCTATTGGTAAACCTGCCTGCAGACAAAGTGAATGAGCTGGTTGATACCAAGCTGAAAGAAGCGGCTCGCACCGTGCGAATGGATGGTTTCCGTCCCGGCAAAGTGCCCCTGCGTGTGGTAAAGCAGCGTTATGGCGAGCAGGTTCGTCAGGATGCCTATGGCGAACTTATCCAGTCCAGTTACTACGAAGCGGTTACCCAGGAAAACCTGAAGCCCGTGGGCGACCCCAGCATTGAACTGCGTGAAGACGAGGCCGACGGTGGTCTGGCCTACACGGCGACCTTCGAGGTCATGCCCGAGGTCGAAGTGGCGGAGTTGTCTGCTCTCGAGATCAAGCGTCCGGTAACTGAAGTAGTGGATGCCGATGTCGACAACATGATCGAGAAACTGCGTCAGCAGCGTACCGAGTGGATCGATGTAGATCGTGGGGCGCAAAACGATGACCGCGTCACTCTGGATTTTACCGGCATCATGGATGGCGAAGCCTTTGAGGGCGGTACCGCCAGCGATATTCCCCTTGTGCTGGGTTCCGGCACCATGATTCCCGGATTCGAAGAGGGTCTTGTTGGTGCAAAAGCGGGTGACAAGCCCGTGCTGGAGCTGAAATTCCCCGAGGATTACCGCGTTGAGGATCTGGCCGGCAAGGATGTCACCTTCGAAGTGGAGGTGAAAGCCGTTGCCGAACCAAAGCTGCCGGACGTCGATGAAGAATTCGTCAAATCCATGGGCATCGAAGATGGCACAGAGGAAAGCCTGCGCAAGGAAATTCGTGAAAACATGGAGCGCGAAGTGCGCCAGAAGGTCAAAGGGCGTACAAAGGAGCAGGTCATGGATGCGTTGCTTGCCGCCAATGATTTAAGCGTGCCGGCCGCCATGGTTTCCCAGGAAGCGGCTGCGCTCAAGGAGCAGACCCAGCAGGAGATGGCTCAGTCAGGACAGCAAAGCACCGTGGATCTGCCTGTCAGCGTATTCGAACCCCAGGCCGAACGCCGGGTGAAGCTCGGCTTGCTGGTTGGCGAGATCATGCAAAAAAATGAGATCAAGGTCGATCAGTCCCGTGTGGACGAGGCGATAGCCGAACAGGCATCCACTTTCGAGGATCCCCAGGAAGTCATCAACTGGTACAAGGAAAATGCCCAGGCGCGCGCTTCTGTCGAGAACGTGGTTCTGGAAGACCAAGTGGTTGATCTGATTCTGAATCAGGCCAAAGTAGAGGAAGAGACGCTGTCCTTCGATGAATTGTTGAATACCCAGAATCAAGGTTAAGAGAGTATATCTATGCACGATAAGCATCAGGCAGGTCATTTGAATCCCATGAGTCTGGGATTGATTCCCATGGTCGTGGAGCAGACCCCACGGGGCGAGCGCTCCTACGATATCTATTCACGTCTACTCAAGGAGCGCGTGATCTTCTGTGTGGGGCCGGTCGAGGACAACATGGCCAACCTGATCGTGGCGCAGCTGTTGTTCCTGGAATCCGAAAATCCGGATAAGGATATCCACCTGTACATCAATTCTCCAGGCGGTTCTGTTACGGCTGGCATGGCGATCTACGACACCATGCAATTCGTGCGGCCTTCCATCAGCACCATGTGTATCGGCCAGGCCGCGAGCATGGGCGCCGTGCTGCTTACCGGCGGAGAAAAGGGCAAGCGCTTTTGTCTGCCCAATTCACGGGTCATGATCCATCAGCCCTTGGGCGGCTTTCAGGGACAGGCGACAGATATCGAGATCCACGCCCGCGAAATCCTCCTGATCCGTGAAAAGCTGAACAAGATTTTGGCCCATCATACAGGCCAGTCTCTGGATACCATCGGGGAAGACACCGAGCGGGATAACTTCATGAGTGCAGAAGAGTCCAGGGAATATGGTCTCATCGACGAAGTACTGGGTACCCGCAGTGAGGCGGGAGACTCCCAGGAGTGAAGGTTGATTCAGCGGATGAATGGACAGAGTAGCCGGCTATTTCCCTGGAGATGACCGGCTTTTTTAATTTGCTGAGAACACACGCGCTATTTTCGGGGTTGCTATCCTCTATTGATGGGATATTATTAAATCTGGATCGCAGTATTGATTTTCCGGGATATTGAGTATGAGTGAGAATAACGACGGTAAAGGTGAAGACGGCAAGTTGCTGTACTGCTCTTTTTGCGGCAAGAGCCA
>DTXR01000539.1 GCA_012962365.1 Chromatiaceae bacterium
CGATCTGGTTCATCAGTTGCGCAAATGCATTGTCGGTATTTTGTCGGGTTGCCCCCGGCTGTGCCCCGGGGGTTTGACCCGGCGGGTATCGGGACTGCCCTCCAGACGCTGCACCAGGAGTTTGACCCGGTGGGTATTGGGGCTGCCCTCCCGGCTGGCCCCAATCAGATCCAAGGGGAGATTGATAGCTATAAGGGGGATAGCCAGTGTAATAGGGATAAGGAGGCATTCCCGGGTAGGGTACCTGCCCGGCGAAGGGTGCGCCCGCCCATGGCGGCATATTTCCACCCGGTGGTGCGCTACCGGTATTTGGAGCATCTGCGCCGGGCTGTGGCCCACCACCCCACTCTGGGAGGGGGCCATCATTTGTATAGTCTTCTTGATCAGCCATTAAAAATTCCTGTCACTTTGTTTACCCCTATTTAAAAATATATACCGAACTACACGATTAAACAATATTCCTTATTAATCAATTATTTAGGAATATTATTGCTTGCGATTCCTGTTCACTATAACTTGCCATGAAACCATCCACACTCGCAGCTCTTCGTTTCATCAAGCCGCATGAGTCAACCCAAATCAGATGGTTTATTGAATAATGCGACTACACTCTCATCATCTCCTTCCAACAACACATTCCATATAGAAGGCGCCAGTATTTCAGGACGATAATTAATCACCGCCGTACCAGCAGGCTTATTTACCCGCACATCAACGATCCCTTTCATGTGCGCCGGCAGTTGATCCAGAATTTCTTCATCCAAACCGAGACTTGCCAATTTGGGCAGCGCCGACAATTGCAAGCGCACCCTGATCCTTCCTGGTACATGGTGAGCGATTTTCAGATGCTTCCTTAAAGCAAGTAGTTTTTCCTGCCAATTTCTGTCTTCAACAACCACAACCCAACCTTCCTACGATTTGCTATTCCCCCAATCGGCATACTGTAGCAATTGCCTAACGATAACGCTATTGCGTATTATTATCATAATATCCTGAACCCGTGGGTTCAGAGGGTGTGCAGAGTGCAAGATATTGATTTGGATAGC
>DTXR01000540.1 GCA_012962365.1 Chromatiaceae bacterium
AGAACGCGGCATCTTCAGGATCGACGATCACTTCGGTCTCGAAAGTCAGGGGTACCCCGTTTTGCAGGGCTTCGTCCATGGTTTCGCTGAGTTTATAGTTCTGCAGCAGATCCAGCACGATCCAGCCGTCTTCCTCGCCTATGGCCACCGCTTTGTAGGAAATGCTGGCAGCCTGCGCCGTTCCCAGAAACAGCCCGCAGAACGCGAGCAGACAGGCGCGGCCCAGCGTCTCAAACGTCCTTCTTTTCCAGCAATGCGTAATAAAAACCATCCGTCTCCAGCGTATCCGGCAACAACTGCAAGCCATGCAGGGTGCGGATGCCCCTGCGGGTTGCAAGCATAACAGCCCTTGCATCGCGGTGTTTCATTAAAAAACCATCGATCTGTTCATCATTTTCCCGCGGCAGCAGGGAGCAGGTGGCATACAGCATTCTGCCACCGGGCTTGAGCAAAGACCACTGGGCTTCCAGGATGGTCGCCTGCCTCTGCACCAGCACATCGACATCCGCCGGTCTGCGCAACAGCTTGATATCCGGATGCCTGCGCACGACGCCGGTTGCCGTACAGGGAGCATCAACCAGAATTCGGTCGTATTTCCCCTTACTCCAGCCTCCCCGGGGGTCGGCAGCATCCCCGACCACCAGATCCGGCCTGAAGCCCAGACGCCGCATGTTTTCTTCCACGCGCTGCAGGCGCTGTTCGTCCACATCCATGGCAGTCAGATCCAGGTCGGGCGTGCGTTCCAACAAGTGCCCGGTCTTTCCACCCGGCGCCGCACAGGCATCGAGTACACGTGTGCCCGAGTGCGCATCAAGAAGAAAAGCCGCCATCTGGGCACCGGCATCCTGTACCGACACCAGTCCTTCGGCAAATCCCGGCAACCGGTTCACCGCTACCGGTTTTTCCAGCAACAGGGCGGACGCGATACCAGGAACAGGTCTGCCGGGCAACCCTTCCGCAGCCAGCAGGGACACATATTCGGACAGGCTGCAGCGCTGCAGGTTCACTCGCAACGTGAAGGGAGGGCGCAGCTGCAGGCCATTCAGAATGTTCTCCGCCTGGTCGGGCCAGGCCATGAACAGGGCATCCACCAGCCATCCAGGCTGGTTGTAACGCACCTCTGCTGAACCCTGTTTCTCGACTTCCACCAGCAACTGTTCACGTTCACGCTGGAATCGCCGCAGAATACCGTTGACCACAGCCACGGCCCATTTCTTTTTCAAGACCCGTGCGGCACCTGCGGTTTCCCCGATGGCGGCATGGGCCGGAATCCGCGTGGAAAGCAGCTGATACAACCCGACCAGCACCAGGGCACGAATATCCTGATCCTTCGCCTTCATGGGCTGCCGGAACAACAGGGAAGCCGTGGCATCCAGATGAAAGAACTCCCTGCAGACGCCGTAGGTCAACTCGGCCAGCAAGGCGCGATCACGTTCCTCCACCTGCTGCTGACGTTCACGCAGCGCTTCGGTCAGTGATTGCCCCCTGAAGACGCCAGCCAGCACCAGTGCCGCCCGGCTCCTGAGAAACGCCCCACTGTTGCCCTTCCCCTTATTGCCGGACTTGCGACGGTATGGCTGGCCAGGGACAGCTTCGGGGGGGCTAGCCAAGCAACATCCCCTGGATATGCTGGGCATTGATGAAATCCTGCGCATCCATGGCGCGCTTGCCGGGCATCTGCAGCCGGGTCACCCGCAACAGTCCCTCGCCGGTGGACACATCCACCCCGTCACGGGTGGCGGACATCACGGTGCCGGGCTCTGCGGTCATGCCGTCGATGGCGTGGGCATTCCAGATGCGCAGATTGGCATTTTCATAGCGCGTGAAAGCCACAGGCCAGGGATTGAAGGCACGTACCTGGCGCTCGATCTCGGCGGCAGGGCGGTTCCAGTCGATCTGCGCTTCCTTCTTCTCCAGCTTGGCTGCGTAGGTTGCCTGGGAGTCATCCTGCGGTACGGGCTGCAAGGAGCCATCGGCAATGCCGGGCAGTGCCTCCATCAAGGCCGCCGCACCCAGCCGGGACAAGCGGTCATGCAGGCTGCCACCGGTTTCATCAGCCGTCAACTCAAGGGTTTTGATCAGGTATACCGGGCCTGTGTCCAGTCCCTTGTCCATACGCATGATGCTGACCCCACTTTGGGCATCACCTGCCTGTATGGCCCGCTGAATGGGAGCCGCGCCACGCCAGCGGGGCAGAATGGAAGCATGAATGTTCACGCAACCCAAGCGAGGTATATCCAGTACGTTTTCGGGCAGCAGCAGGCCATAAGCAACCACGACCATCAGATCAGGCCGCAGGGCACGCAGTGCCGCCACCTCCTCATCCGATTTCAGGCTCGCAGGCTGGCAGACGGGGATACCGGCATCCAGCGCTTCGGTTTTTACCGGCCCCGGCAGCAATTTCCTGCCCCGCCCGGACGGACGATCAGGCTGGGTGTATACGGCCACGACTTCATGGTCGGACTTGAGCAATGCCTGCAAAGGCGGCACGGAAAAATCCGGCGTGCCGGCAAACACGATACGCAGAGGGTCGGCCATCAGATGACTTTCTTGGCAGACTTCTTCGCCGCGCTGGTTTCCAGCCGGGCTTCCTTTTCCAGCTTCTTGCGGATGCGCTCACGCTTGAGCTTGGAGAGATAATCCACGAACAGCTTGCCATGCAGGTGGTCGATTTCATGCTGCACACAAACCGCCAGCAGGCCATCCATATCACGGACGAATTCATTGCCTTCACGATCGAGCGCTTTCAATTTGATCTTTTCCGCCCGCTTCACCGTGTCGAAGTAACCGGGAACGGACAAACAGCCTTCTTCCATTTCCTCTTCGCCAGTCGCTTCAAGAATCTCGGGATTGATCAGCACCAGGGGATCGTCCCGCTCTTCGGAAATATCGATGACAACCAGTTGCCGGGCGACGCCTACCTGGGTGGCCGCCAAGCCAATTCCCGGTGCCTCATACATGGTCTGCAGCATATCGTCTGCCAGCTTCTGCACCGATTTGTCCACATTATCGACCGGTTTTGCGCTATTTCTGAGACGCGCATCAGGAAATTTAAGAATATCCAGTATCGCCATGATTACAAATAAGTTCTATAGTAGGTGGAAGATTTGTTGCCAATCATTCTCCATTTGCAGATCATCCGGAACAATCCGGGGATCAGTATTCAGGATTGGCATACAACACGCGCATCTGTATTCGGGAGAAAATCAGGTTCGCGGTGACGCTCCAGGGCTCTGCGCCCGATGCGTCCTTATCCGGGAATGTGCATGCCTCGGAATATTATGGCATAAACATGAAGCAAGTATTTGACGATAGCATTGATTATCGTGAAGAATGGCGCAAGTGCCGTACCAGATAAAGGAACCTCTTGATTTAAGTCTGGACGAAGTAGATTGCGAGTCAGAATGTTCGGATTCGAGGCGTAAATCGCACGTAATAGCAAGCTATTGCGAA
>DTXR01000541.1 GCA_012962365.1 Chromatiaceae bacterium
CAGGGAAAGGACTATGCTGCCCTGATTATTCCACAGCCCAATTTTTTCGGCGTGCTGGAAGACGTGGATGCCCTGACCGAATGGGCAAACAGCAATGGCGCGCTGGCAATCGGCGTGGTCAACCCCCTGGCCATGGCGTTGCTTTCCCCCCCGGGGGAATGGGGAGCACAGGGCGTGGATATCTGCTGCGGCGAGGGTCAGCCCCTGGGCGCGCCCCTGTCGTCCGGCGGCCCCTACTTCGGTTTCATGTGCTGTACCCAGAAACTCGTTCGCCAGATGCCGGGGCGCATCATCGGCCGCACGGTGGATCTGGATGGCAAGGAAGGCTTCTCACTCACCCTGCAAGCCCGTGAGCAGCACATCCGCCGCTCCAAGGCAACGTCCAACATCTGTACCAATCAGGGGCTGATGGTCACCGCCGCCACCATACACATGAGCCTCATGGGTGCAGACGGCCTGGCCCGCATCGCCAATAAATGTCACAGCAACCTGCAACTGCTGGTGGACAAGCTTACCGGCCTGGGAGAAATAGAGCCCCTGTTCAATGGCCCGGTGTTCCATGAAACCGTACTCAAGCTGCCCATGGAACCCAGACAAGTGCTGCGTACACTGGCCGCGCACAATGTGCTGGGCGGTTTTGATCTGGCGACACACTACCCCGAACTCGGCAATGCCCTGCTGATCTGCGCCACAGAAAACCGCAGTGAAAAGGATATGGACAAGTACCGTCTGAAAATGGAACAGGTGCTCGCTTCCCGCAAGCAAGGCGCCTGCGCCACCATGGCCAAATTTGATTGAAGGTTGCCCATGCTGATATTTGAACATTCCCGACCCGGTCGTCGCGCCCAGGCCCAAGCGCCTGCAAACGCGGATGAACATGAGCTGTCCGGCATTCCCGGGAAGCTGCTGCGCAAACACAAACCCCGCTTGCCGGAAGTATCTGAAATGCAGGCAGTACGTCATTATACCCGCCTGTCGCAGAAGAATTTTTCCATTGACACCCAGTTCTACCCCCTGGGTTCCTGCACCATGAAGTACAACCCCAGGGCATGCAACGCCCTGGCCATGCTGCCGGGGCTGATCAACCGTCATCCTCTGGCACCGGACAGCCACAGTCAGGGCTTTTTCAGCGCCCTGTACGAACTGCAGGAAATCCTCAAGGAAGTCACCGGCATGTCGGCGGTTTCCCTGGCGCCCATGGCCGGCGCCCAGGGCGAATTCACCGGCATCGCCATGATCCGTGCCTACCATGACAGCCGCAACGATGCTGAACGCACGGAAATCCTGGTGCCGGATGCCGCCCATGGCACCAATCCGGCCACCGCCGTGATGTGCGGCTACAAGGCCCGGGAGATTCCCAGCAAACCGGATGGCGACGTGGACATGGAAGCACTGCAAGCCGCGCTGGGGCCACAAACAGCGGGCATCATGCTCACCAACCCTTCCACCCTGGGCGTGTTCGAACGCCGCATCAAGGAGATCGCCGACAGGGTGCATGAGGCGGGGGGGCTGCTCTACTACGACGGCGCCAACCTCAACGCCATCCTGGGGCGAGTGCGCCCGGGCGACATGGGTTTTGATGTCATTCACATGAACCTGCACAAGACCTTCTCCACCCCCCACGGCGGCGGCGGTCCCGGCGCGGGCCCGGTAGGCGTGAGCGAGCGGCTGCAGCCCTTCCTGCCCATCCCCATGGTCGATACGGACGGACGCCGCTATCACTGGTTGACAGAAGAAGATCGTCCCCGAAGCATCGGCAGGCTATCCGCTTTCGCCGGCAACGCCGGAGTATTGCTGCGCGCCTATGTTTACGCAAAAATGCTGGGCGCGGAGGGCATGCACAGGGTAGCGGATTATTCCACGCTGAACGCCAACTACATGCTGAAGAAGCTCATGGACGCAGGCTTCACCGCCGCCTATCCGGAACGTCGCGCCACCCACGAGTTCATCATCACGCTAAAGAAAGAGGCAAAGGAACTGGGGGTAACGGCCATGGATTTTGCCAAACGCCTGCTGGACTACGGCATGCACGCCCCCACCACGTACTTTCCCCTGCTGGTACCCGAGTGCTTTCTCATCGAGCCAACTGAAACCGAAGCAAAGGAAAGCCTGGATGCCTTCATCGAAGCCATGATCCGGATTCGGGATGAAGCGCAGGAAGACAGTGACAAGGTCAAAGGCGCGCCTCACACGCTGCCGGTTCGTCGCCTGGATGATGTACGCGCCGCCCGCGAACTGGACCTGAAATGGGAGCCTGCCGAATGAAGCCGGGTAATACCGGCATCACCCGGCTGGTGAAGGCCTTTGACTACTCCATGCAGGGCTTTGCTGCGGCTTTCCGCAACGAGGCGGCCTTCCGCCAGGAAGTGGCCGCCTCGCTGCTACTCGTCCCCCTGGGGCTGTGGCTGGGACAAACCGGCATGGAACAAGCCCTGCTGCTGGGCAGCTGGATTCTGGTGCCGATAGTCGAACTGCTCAACTCGGCGCTCGAAGCCGTGGTCGACCGCGTCGGCGCCGAACGCCACGAACTGTCCGGGCGGGCCAAGGACATTGGATCAGCGGCGGTCTTGCTGAGCATCCTGGTGGCGGCGCTGGTATGGGGGCTGGTGCTGTTGAACCGATAGCTGCCGAAGAGTGCAACGAGCCATCGAATTTCACCAAGTGGAAAACCGGCGCGATTCACGATGTCCCTTTGAGCCTAAGCCTACAGACACAGCCGGTCAGCAACCGACATCATTCAAGTCGGCATCCAGATTGCCCTTGCAGTTGGTCTGTGCGGCTTCATCGTTGACACTGGCGGTGGAACCAATCAATGCACTGTGAATGACCTTGGCATTGGCCGCCGTGCTGACGAAATGGACGCCGTGGCCGCTACCCGACGCCGCCTCACCAACGACTACAGAATTGAAGATGCCGCCGTTGCCATTGCCGCGAAACTCCACGCCGATGGCGTTGCCACTACCGGTTTCCACTTCAGCCCCCACATCCGACTCGCGAATAAAGCTGAACCGCTCACCCGCGCCGGTCTCCTCTATGATCACACCATAAGCGGTATTGGCGCCACTTGCTGTCGCATCGATATTCGAGTTCCTTATCGTAAACTCCACGCTTTTAAGGAATACGCCTACCGCGGAGTCACAGTTATTGGTGGTGTGGGCATGCAGCCGGTTTACTGTGCCACCAAACTCGTTGTTTTCGGCCATGAGTCCCCTGCAGTGCTTGTTGCCATTTATCTCCAGCCAGACCCGCTCCAAGCGGCTGTCGGCGACGTTGTTCAGATAGATCCCCGTGCTGACATTTGCATCACCACCCACCTTTACGGTGACATGGTCGAGATCGGGCGACACATCACTGCCAACCGAG
>DTXR01000542.1 GCA_012962365.1 Chromatiaceae bacterium
ATATTGATTGAAAAGAAAAAACATCGGTATTTGGAGCGGCCTGGTGAAATATCCGGGTTAGGCATCAGGCAATCTCGTTCTGGTACACCGTTCGCTCAACCCGCTGAAATACATCACGGCGGCTAAACGGCTTGCCCATGAAATCATTGGCGCCGATGCGATCAATCCAGAACTGCTCTGTGGCTTCCTTGTTGCCACTCATGATGACGATGGGAATATCATGGGTCTTCTTGATCTTGCGCATGCGGCGGGTTGCCTGGAAGCCATTCAGGCCAGGCATCACAATATCCATGATGATCAGCACTGGTTCATAATGCTGGGCAAGCTCGATGGCATCCTTCCCGTTATCTGCTTCCAGCACCTGGTACCCTCCCTGGCTCAGCATTTTCTTCAGGGCAAAGCGAATGGTTCTGGAGTCATCGACCACCAGAACACAGGCGCCTTCCCTGGGCAGATTGCGAAAATTGCGCCGCCGATCCCGGATGGCTGGCACGGCCCGCGCCCGGTCACGCCGAAAAAACTTCTTGATACTGAAATTTGCCATTTACCCCTCTTTCGCTCAAATCGTCCATGTCAAGCATTCAGCCATCATTATACAAGCCTTTGAAAAAGTCCAGCTGCAGTTCCATGTAAACCACATCGATCCAGCACTGGAACTTGTAGCCTACTTCATGAAAACGCCCGGCTTCCGAAAACCCCAGCTTGTGGTGTAGTGCGATACTGCCCTCGTTGGGAATGGTGATGGCCGCAATCACCTGATGAAAGCCTTCATCTGCCAATCGTGAAAGCAGAGCTCTATAGAGCATTTCGCCCATTCCTGTCCTTTTCGGCGCTTGGGGATGCAGATAGATGCTGCTTTCCACCGTATAGCGAAAGGCGCTCCTGGGTTTCCACTCCCCCGCGTAGGCATAACCGAGCACCTGCCCGTCATCTTCAATCACCAGCCAAGGGTAACGCTGGAGAATGGTGTCGATACGCCCTGCGTATTCCTCCGGCTGCAGAGCCTGCTCTTCGAAAGTTACTGTGGTGTGTTCTATGTAGTGGTTGTATATGGAACAGAGGATCTGCGCATCCCCGATACCGGCATCACGAACACGCATCTACTGCACCTGAAACAGGAACTCCTGTATGCCGTTCTTCAGCAGACGGGATTGTACCGAGCGGAAACCAGGCATCAGACCCTCCAAAACCCTTTGTGGATAACAGGGTGCCCCCACCCCGCCTTCGACGAGTGGGCGCCGCATGGTACTGCTGGAAAGTATATCGAAAGGTACCGGCCTGACAGGCATATCACCGCGAGTATAGACAAACGCGTGTAACCAGGCGCCGGGATTGCACTTGCGCAGCAGATGTTCGCTGAAGCCCGGCAACAAGGCCTTGTCCAGGTAATTCAATCCATCCCAGACAAGAATCAGATCCAGCTTTTCCTTCATATGCAGGGGCAGAATGAGATTGAAATCTGCGGCAGGCTCATCCGGTTCCGGCGGCTCAAGATAGGAAAACACCTGTAACACATCACCGATATGGTAACGGCAACGAAAGCGGGAAAAGAACTCGATATGATTCCCTGAGGCGGCGGCCAGATCCAGCACATGGTATTTGCGCTCGGGATCCGCATCCATCTTTTCCACCAGGGAAGCAAACGCCGGGCAACCCAGCTCTTCATGCCCGGATTGCACCGGCGTATTGCTGACGTTGTTCTTGGGGCTGGCAAAAAGCGCCATGCTCAGACCAGGCGTCAGGCAGACTTGGCGCTAGCCGCTGGCTGTGATGCCGGCTTGGCCGCCTTGGCATCCATGTCGATACTGCCCTTGAAGGTCGCGCCTTCCTCGAGAATCACCTTGGGTGAAACAATATTTCCTCTCACCTTGCCGGTGGAAGTGATGGTCACTTTCTCCACACCGTTGAGATCGCCTGTCAGCGTACCGCGCACAGTGATTGTACGCGCAAAAGCATTAGCCTTGATGGTGCCCTGTTCACCAATCGTGAGATTGTGCTCCTTGAGATAGATGTTTCCCTCGACCTGGCCCTGAATCAGCAGATCCTCGTCGCCGTTCAGTTCGCCATTGAGCTTGACGGAAGCGCCGATAGTGGTGGTTTGCCCGCTGTTGCCGGCAGGAGCAGGCTTGGAAGATGGCGTTGTTGCAGCAGCCTTGGGAGCAGCGGGTTTTTCCGCCTCTTTCTTTGGTTTATCAAACATCGTGATTTCCTTTGGGTAGTTATTCTGCCCGATTCCCTGGCAACCGGATTTACAGCATCCTGTGCTGTACTTCTCAATTATATGGAGCTTGCTCGCTACATGCCATGCCCATTTTTGGAACCGTTAGACTTTTTTCGTTTTTTTCTATTGAACTATCAGCCCAACCAGTGGCCGCCACAATCGCGCTGCAGTCGAATACAATACGGTGGATATCGTGACTGGCAACATGCGGGCAATCACCAGGATAATGGCCACCCACAACAGGCTCTGGAACAATCCCATCGCCATGCCCAGCGGTGAAGACCTGGATCTTTTCTTTTTAAGATCAGATAGATAAGATCGTATCTTCCACAAAAACCATGCCATCAGCCCCATCAGCAGCAACATCCCCAGCAAACGTGAAAGCCGCAGAAAATCATGCAGCAAATGATCAAGGGAATGCCACAGAACCGTGGTCAGGCTGAAACCGGCCAACAAGGCCAACAGCAAGATGGCGCTGATGGCGGCATACAGCTCGGGATAGAAACCCCGCCGCCAGCCTCGCAATAGACTCCAGCTTAAATAGAGCAACACCACCCAGTCAAACAGGGTCGAGGGCAACCAGGCAGCCATCAGTCGAAAAGGACGGACAAGGCTTGGGAAATGCGCTGCACAGGTATCACCTCTATGCCCTTGATGGCCTTGCGCGGCTTGTTGGCGGCAGGCAGGAGGATGCGGGTGAAACCGTGTTTGGCCGCTTCCCGCACCCGGTCTTCACCACTGGGCACTGGCCGGATCTCTCCCGCCAGTCCCACCTCGCCAAAAGCGGCCAATCCCTGAGGCAATGGCCGGTCACGAAAGCTGGACAACACCGAAAGCAGCACGGGCAGGTCAGCCGCTGTTTCGGTAACCCGCACGCCGCCGACAACATTCAGAAACACATCCTGATCCACCAATCCAATGCCCCCATGACGATGCAACACCGCCAGCAGCATGGCCAGGCGGTTTTGCTCCAGCCCCAGGGCGACGCGCCGGGGATTGCCCAGGGAACTCTGATCCACCAGCGCCTGAACCTCCACCAGCATGGGCCGGGTGCCTTCCCGGGTCACCAGAATAGCGCTGCCACACACCTGCTCGTCATGGCGGGAAAGAAATATCGCCGATGGATTGCTCACTTCCTTCAGCCCCTTGTCGGTCATGGCAAACACACCGAGCTCATTTACGGCGCCGAAGCGGTTTTTGATGGCGCGAACCAGGCGGATCTGGCTACCGGCCTCGCCTTCGAAATAGAGCACCGTGTCCACCATATGCTCCAGTACGCGGGGCCCGGCCAAGGCACCTTCCTTGGTCACATGGCCTACCAGGAACAGACTGATGCCAGTCTGTTTGGCAAAGCGCACCAGTTGTGCCGCAGATTCACGGACCTGTGCCACGGCCCCCGGGGCCGATTGCAGCTGGTCCGAGTAGAAGGTCTGGATGGAATCCATGACCATGACGCTGGGGCGATGTTTGCCCGCCAGCGTCAGTATTCTTTCCACGCAGGTTTCGGTGAGCAGCTGCAGCTTGTCCACGGGCAGGCCCAGGCGCGCCGCCCGCAGGCTGATTTGCTCGGCAGATTCCTCACCGCTGACATAGAGAGGATCCATGGATTCCGACAAACTGGCCAGCGCCTGGATCAGCAGGGTGGATTTTCCGATACCGGGATCACCGCCGATGAGCACCACAGAACCCTGAACCAGGCCACCCCCGAGCACCCGATCCAGCTCCGGCAGTCCCGTGGCAGTACGCCGGGTCTTTTCCGTATCGATCGCTGACAGGGGGCGAATCATGGCAGCGGTGGCATCACCACTATAGCCGGCAAAACGCGGGGCAGCCGTTCGGCCCGTTTCAGGAACGGATTCCTCCAGGGTATTCCAGGCGCCGCAATCGGCACACTGTCCGGCCCATTTTGGGGAGGTGCCGCCACAGTC
Source organism: Chromatiaceae bacterium (assembly GCA_012962365.1). GTDB lineage: Bacteria > Pseudomonadota > Gammaproteobacteria > Chromatiales > Chromatiaceae > Thiolapillus. Next base: position 4,150 of record DTXR01000542.1, read on the forward strand.
GCGGCAGACATACAGCATCTTTGCCCTTGCCATTAACGTATTCTCCTTTCCACCCGCCCCGTGATGCCGCAAAACAGGGTATAGGGTATGGTCTGCGCCGCTTCCGCGATGACATCGGCAGACAGCCCCCTACCCCAGAGGATTACTTCATCTCCCACGTTCGCCTCGGGCTGGCTGCGCAGATCCACCATCAGGGTATCCATGGAAACGCGCCCCACCACCGGTACACGCTGCCCGTTGACCAATACCGGCATTCCCGAGGGCACTGCCCTGGGATAACCATCGCCGTAACCCGCCGCCACGACACCGACAGGCCCGGTTTCCGAAGCCTGCCAGATACCGCCATAGCCCACGGGCTCGCCCTTCTGAACCATCTTGACCGATATCAGCCGGGAACCAAATGTCATTGCCGGGCGCAATTCATGGGCCGGGCCGGAAAAAGGCGCAGCGCCATAGAGCATGATGCCGGGACGCACCCAATCGGCATGGGAGGAAGGCCAGCCCATGATACCGGCAGAATTGGCGATAGAGAGGGGCAGATCAATGTCTGCCGTGGCTTTCGAGAAACGCCGCAGCTGTCGTTCGGTAAAGTCATCTCCCGGATCATCCGCATTCGCCAGATGGGTGAGCACACCTGCGACAGTTGCCACCGAAGACAGCCCCCCTATGTGCTTCAGCAGCTCATGGGTATCTGCTGGCGCAAACCCCAGCCGATTCATGCCGGTGTCGATCTTCAGCCAGATCGCCACGGGAAGAGCCAAGCCAGCTTGTTTGAGCAGCGTTAATTGCATCCGGTGATGCACTACCAGTTCCACGCCTAGCTTTGCAGCCAGCGCCAGTTCTTCGCTGTCATGAACACCCGCCAGCACCAGCAACCGCTTGTCGATACCGGCTTCACGCAGCTGCGCCGCCTCTTCGATACGCGCCACGGCGAAGGCATCCGCGCTGTCCAGTGCAGCAGCAACCGGCAGCACCCCATGCCCGTAAGCATTGGCCTTGATCACGGCCATTACCCTGGCATGCGGCGCATGTCCACGCACGACCTCCAGGTTATGCCGCAAAGCCCCGCGGTCGATTTCAATCCATGGCGAAAAAGGCATCTGGCGGAAAAGTCTCAGTGTACGGGATCGCCATACACCGGATTGATGTAGTTTTCGAACTTGGTGAACTGCCCGAGGAAAGTCAGGCGCACGGTGCCAATGGGGCCGTTGCGTTGCTTGCCGATAATGATCTCGGCGATGCCCTTGTCCGGGCTTTCTTCGTTGTAGACCTCGTCGCGATAGATAAATACGACCAGATCGGCGTCCTGCTCGATCGCACCGGATTCGCGCAGGTCGGACATGATGGGACGTTTGTTGGGCCGTTGCTCCAGACTCCGATTGAGCTGCGATAGCGCCACAACAGGCACATTCAGCTCTTTCGCCAGCGCCTTGAGACTGCGGGAGATGGTGGAGATCTCATTGGTGCGATTCTCACCACCGCCGGGAATTTGCATGAGCTGCAGATAGTCGATGACGATCATGCCCAGCTTGCCGCCCTGCTCCCGCATCAGGCGCCGCGCCCTGGCGCGCAGATCCGTAGGACTGAGAGCCGGCGTATCGTCGATGAACAGTTTGGTCTGATTGAGGATGTTGATGGCCGAAGTCAGGCGCGGCCATTCATCATCCTCCAGTTTGCCGGTGCGGATACGGTGGCCATCGATGCGTCCCAGGGAAGAGATCATGCGCATGGTCAGCGCCTCACTGGGCATCTCCATGGAAAACACCGCCACAGGCAGGCCGGACTTGATTGCAGCATTTTCCGCAATATTCATGGCGAAGGTGGTCTTGCCCATGGAGGGGCGACCGGCCACGATGACCAGATCAGCGGGTTGTAGCCCGGAGGTCTTGTCATCGAAATCGTCGAAGCCGGTGCTGATACCGGTAATGGGATCGTCGTTGCTCTGCAACTCTTCGATACGATCGATCGCTTTGACCAGCAATCCTTTGATGGCCTGGAATCCCTCGCCTTCCTTCTGCCGCTGCTCGGCAATTTTGAACACCTTGGACTCGGCATTGTCCAGCAGCTCTGCCACCTTGCGGCCTTCCGGCCGGAAACCGCTCTCGGCAATTTCGGTGCCCACACGAATCAGCTGGCGGGTCACCGAATGTTCCCGGACGATATCGGCATAAGCCCGGATATTGGCCGCACTGGGGGTGTCTTCCGCCAGAGAAGCCAGATAAGGCAACCCCCCCACATCATCCAGCTCTTCCCGCCGTTCGAGTTCTTCCGCCAGGGTAACCACATCGAAAGGCTTTTGTTCTTCGGCCAGAACCTGGATGCAGGAGAAGATCAGCTGGTGTTCCCGACGATAGAAATCCTCGGATCCCACCCGATCCGCCACCTGATCCCAGGTACTGTTATCCAGCATCAGACCACCGACCACAGACTGTTCAGCCTGCATGGAATGCGGCGGAACGCGCAGTTGCTCCACTTCCTGATCGGCTTCAGGATAATCCGGTATCGGCTCAGACAGAGAGGTATCGAACGACATGCTGGAAGGTTACAGAAAAATACGCTGCTTGAGAACAACGCAAATATAAAAAAACAAAAATCCACGACAAGACAATATCTTGTCGTGGATTTTCAATGTACTACATCAAGTATGTCGGCAAGTGCCAGCGACAACCTTGAATCTGCCTGAAGAAACAACCCGGTTGGCCAGATCACTCCTCCGCGACGATGACCACCTTCAGCGTGGCATTCACATCGGGGTGCAGGTGCAGAACCACATCGAAATCACCCGTGGCGCGCATGGGGCCATCCGGCAGGCGGATCTCGTTCTTTTCGATCGCCACACCCGCTTCGGTGCAGGCCCGGGAAATATCCGCAGTGCCCACAGAGCCGAAAAGTTTGCCCTCTTCACCCGCCTTGTGGCTGATGGTGACGCCTTCCAGCGCTTCGATAGCGGCTTTCCTGGATTCGGCCACGGACAGTTTTTCCGCCGCGTCTTTTTCCAGCTCGGCCCGACGATTCTCGAATTCGACGAGATTGTCCCTGGTGGCAGGAATCGCCTTGCCACTGGGAATCAAAAAATTACGGCCATAACCAGGCTTGACCGCCACCTTGTCGCCCAGATCGCCCAGGCCACTTATTTTGTCCAGAAGAATCACTTCCATCTTATGTACCTCATTATAGATCTCTTACTCGCCGCCCTTTTTGGGTTTACGAGCCCGGACTCTCGCCCGAAAATTCAACCAGCCATCGGCAAAGCCCGCTGCAGACACTGCAGTAAAACTCGCCGGCATGCCAATGACCAACAATATATAAAAACCGATCAACCATCCCTGATTGGCCTTGAACTCCTGCACCAGGCCATGCACCAGGGCCACCCCCTGTAAAAAGAAAGCCGCCATACCCACCAGCGCCAGCTGTGAAACCAGCCCCGGCTTGTCAGACAGGCTGCCTGCCACCAGCAACACCGGTACCAGAATCAGCAGCCAGTATCCCAGACGCAGTTGCCGGATCTCTTCGGCAAAGCCACCCGGGTTGTACAGACTGGCCTGCCAGCTTCGTGCCAGAAACAGGGACAGTGCCAACTGCAAAAACCAGGCAGCTCCCATTCCCCCCGCCATCCACGGTGCCATTTCTGTCACCATGAGCTTGCGGTCGGCATCGCTGACCACGTTCGGGTCCATCATCTGGGCACTGTATTCTTCCAGTATCCCGGCCCAGAATACGGTTACATCTTCGAGCACAAGATACTGGACACCGATCAGCAATATACCCAGCACCACAGCCACTTCGATCACCAGCCGCAAGGAGCGCGTTGCGCGCAACACTTCTCCCAGAACCAGCATGGGCAGCCACAGCAGTATGCCCGCTATGGCCAGGGGAACGGCCTGCCCGAAAATCAGCAGCCCCAGAGCAGCCAGGGCCACCCCTCCTAGAACCATGACCAGCAGGCCTTCACGAACACCGTTCCTGAGCACCACCAGCGCAACCACTGCCGAGCTGGCGATTCCCAGGGGGGTGATGAGCAGCGCCAGCACGGTAAATACGGCAGCAGCCATGACCGCCTGCATTCGGCCTTTCATGATGAAGGCAGCCAGGGCTTTCATCACACTTTCTTTATTTCAACAGCAGCAGACATCCCGTTTGCCAACTGAGGAATCCACAGAGAG
>DTXR01000543.1 GCA_012962365.1 Chromatiaceae bacterium
CAAGATACGAGTTCACGACTTAAATCAGAGGTTCCCTAAATAATCAAACAGGATCTACCCAGTCCTTGGGGCGCAGTTGGTCTTCACGGACGTGGGGGGTGAAATATTCATCGGCATCGTCCAGATCCACTTCGTTTCCTTCACCATCTACTAGCGGCAGATCGTAGTCCTTCCAGCCGCGAATACCGGTTTCCAAGGAGGCGACATTCTTGAAACCCAGCACCTGCAGGGAGTTGGCAGCCAACACACTGCGGTGGCCTGAACGGCAAACGACGACCACTTCCCTTTCTCTGGCCTTGACCAGCTCAGGTTCGGTTTCTTCGTAGTCCCATTCACAGGCCGACTCGAGAATACCCCGGGGCACCAGTAAAGACCCTTCGATATGCATGGCTTCATACTCGTAAGGCTCTCGCACATCGACCAGCAGAATGTCGGGATTTTCCTTCAGACGCTCTTCGAGATCCCAGGGCATGAGCTCCTTGACGTTGTGCAGGCAGTCTTTTACCAGTTCCAGAAAACGTTTCATTTTTTGTTGCTCACCTAGTTTGTTTTGTATTTGATACTCAATCCGTAAGTCCATCGGGGCGCATGGTACAAGCGCTTGATTCGTCAAACTCTATGGAAAACCTCACCAGAACCGAGAGTATGACTGCAGTTTTTCATTACGCTATCCAAATCAATATCTTTCTCTCTGCACTCCCATTGAACCTCTGCAATCCGGATTGATGTCAGCCAGCATCGGCTTTCTGACAGAATTTCTGTTCTACCGCAATCACTGCGGCTTCGACGCGGGAATGCACGTCCAGCTTGCGCAAAATCGCTTTCACATGCAGCTTCACCGTGCCGTCGGATATGCCGAGGTTCCTCGCAATGACCTTATTGCTCTGCCCTTCGGCCAGCAGGCACAGTATTTCCTTTTCTCTGGGCGTGAGTTGATCCATTGCCGATTCGTTCTTGTCCGGCTTGTCACCACGCACTGCCCTGGCCAGCACCATGGTCAGTTCGTTTGCTACAACGGTCTCGCCGGCAACGATATCGTTCAGCGAGCGAATCAGGTCGTCCGGCTCCATGTCTTTTAACAGATAGCCCTGGGCTCCGCATTGCAATGACGCAATCACATCGGTTTCCACTCGGCTGGTGGTGAGGATCACGACAGGCATTTGTTGCCCTTTTTCTCGCAACACCTGCAGCACATCCAGGCCGCTCATCTGCGGCATGCGCATGTCCAGCAACACAACGTCGGGTTGCTTCTCCAGCACCAGTTCGATGCCTTTTTCGCAATCTCCGACGGCATCCACCACATCCAGCCCCCGGCGTTCCAGCAATTCCCGCAGGCCAATACGGAAAAGCGCATGGTCATCAATCAGCAATATTCGCATCAGCTTGTCCATTTTCCGTCGATATCCCGTGGCTGCGCCTCAGGCGCATAGATCAATTCCACCCGCGTACCCTCGCCCACTTCACTTTCGATGCGCAACTCCCCTCCCAGGCGCCGCGCCCGTTCTTCCATGATGGAAAGGCCGATATGTTCACCGGGATGTCCTTCCCTTGCTTCCCCCTCGAATCCTACACCATCGTCTTCCACCAGCAATATATATCGACCCGAGCGGCAGGTAAGCAGTACCCGTACGGTATGAGCCCGGGCATGTTTGCGGGTGTTTGCCAGTGCTTCCTGAACGATGCGCAGCATCTGCATTTCTTCGGAGGAGGATAGCTTCAGCTGGGCACATTCCTGCTGGTAATAGGTCGCAATGCCGGTTTCCGAGGAAAAACGTTGCACGAGCTTTTCCAGGGCCGAACTGAGATCGCGGCCATCCATGGATGCACGGAAACTGTTGAGCAGTTCCCGCAATTCGGTATGAGCCTCATCCACCCCGTTACGAATACGTTGCAAATCATCAGATACCATCTGACAGCCTTGCGCCTGCTTCAGGCTGTCTTCCATCATACGAATCTGGAAGTGCAGGCTGGCCAGGGTTTGCGCCAGAGAATCGTGCAATTCATGCGCCAGAGCGTTGCGCTCTTCGTAAATAGACAGGCGATGCGCGTTTTCATCAGAACGGTGTTTGGCTACCGCCATGCCCAGATGACTACCCACCGTAGCCAGCAAGTCGAGAATATCTTCGCGATCGGAAACCCCGGGCCGCTGCACGTATATATCATACTGGCCCAGCACGTCACCCTGGTATTCCAGGGGAACAGAAATCAGTTCCACCTGATCGCCCGTGTACATCTTTCTTCCCAGCTGCCGGACGCAGTATTGTGTTTCATGCTCGCAGCGAACATCGCCGGGAGACAGCACCATCCCGCACGGACAAATCTCCAGAGGCAATAACTGCGACTCCCGCTGCAGCTCGTCATCCAGCCCGATAGCACCCACCAGCCGCATGCGTCCCCCCAGTTGCACGACCTTTGCACTGATGGCGATACCGTTGACCATTTCCTTGAGTACCCGCAGGAAACGCAGCAACAGCTCGTCCAGATCCTCGACCTGGTTGATGGTCGCCGCCACATCGTAGAGTATCTTCAGCGATGCGGTCTTCTGCGCGAGGCGGGTGGTGTGTCTTGCGATGCGATTATCCATGTCTTCGTAGAGTTCCATCAGCTCTTCAGAGATGCTGTCGATGTCCTGCACCATGCCGTGAAGCACGCCGGTGTCTGTTTCCGGCAGCGTCGCACCGGGCTCGCCCTGTGAGACCCGCGACACGGCGTGTTCGAGAACAGCCAGGGGCGCGAGCAACTGGCGCTTCATCTGCACCATGAACGCAACCAGACCGAACAGCACCAGTATGGCCGCCAGCGCCAGCACATAGGTTTCCGGTTTACTCAGCCCCTGACCAAACAACCCAAGCAGCGTGACCAGGGTACCGAGAACGACACCACTGCCCAGCACCATCAGCGGCAACAGTAACCGGCCGGATCGCAGGATATGCCAGATGCCGGGCAGAATCTGTTCATTGGCATGCTGCTTTTCAGGCATCGGCCGTTTCCTCCAGTGCGACAGATATGGCCTGCCGCCGCCGGCGAAGCAATTCTTCACCCAGCGCCTTTCCCTGCCAGCCTTCTGCCTGCAACTGTCCGGTGTCTACAGCCCGCATGGCCGACCGTGCTTTTTCGAGAAAGGGCAACACCCTCTCCGCCACGTCCGGCATACAGACTTCGGCGAGCTTGCTGAACACCTCCAAATGATTCGGGTATTGCAGCAGGTAACTAAGATAGTCCGCAGCCTTTCCCTTCAGCAGTTGGGGCAACCGGATTCGGGCCTCCAGCCATCCCGTCAGCAGCGCGGCTGTTTTCTTCCCAACACCCAGCCAATCCACCAGTTGCCTGACACCATGGTCGGCATCGACGGCGTACTGCATGATACAGGCGAAGCGCAGGGGCATCTCGAGGCTCTGGGCCTTTGCGCGTTTGAGAACAGCGATGGGCTCACTATCCTCAGCTCTCCCATGCCCCGACGTTTCCGACAGTGCTGCCGCGAGCGCCGGAAACAGCTGCTCCAGGGCGCCACAGGCATGG
>DTXR01000544.1 GCA_012962365.1 Chromatiaceae bacterium
CAACCCCGATCACAACAGGATGTGACCGGGGTTTTTTATGTACAGGCACTGACAACCACATCCTGTGTTGCTAGCATTCCCTGCTTCCCTGCGGGTCATGTACGCAGCTGACCTGACTTCTTCTCAATAACCTGATCTATCCGGTTTTTGTCTCCCTGAAAGACACCAACAACATGAGCACCACCCCCAAGGTAATCACGCTATCCGCCAGATTGAAAGCCGGCCAGTGCCAACCTTGCCAATGGAAATCCAGAAAATCCGTCACCTTGCCCATGCGGATGCGATCCACCAGATTACCCAATGCGCCGCCCAGGATCATGGCCAGGGCCAGGCCGGTGAGTCTTTCCGACGGCTTCAGACGCATCAACCACACCAGCAGTCCCAGGGAAATCACGCTGGTCAGGCCGATGAAGAACCAGCGTTGCCAACCTCCCGCATCACTGAGAAAGCTGAAAGCCGCCCCTTCGTTGAACACCAGGGTCAGATTGAATACGGGCAGCACGGGCTGAATCTCATAGGGTTGAAAGACAGACAATACCCACCATTTGGTCAACTGGTCCAGCACCAGCAGCCCCAGAGCCAGCAGCAGGTAGCGCCCGGGGCGCAGATACTCAGCCATAGCGCCGGATTTCGCCTTCGCCATCAACGTTCTCCACACAACGGTCACACAGTTCCGGATGATCGGCGTGGCTGCCCACATCTTCCCGGTGATGCCAGCAGCGCACGCATTTCTCATGTTTGCTGGCAATCGCCTCGATGACCAGACCGTCCAGTTCGCTGTCAGTCGCCGAGTCGCTGCGTTCCGCCAGGTGTTTCAGGCTGGCATAGGAAGTGATGAGCACGAAACGCAGCTCGTCACCCAATTTCTCCAGAGAGCCGTGCAGTTCGCCATCGCAATACAGTGTGACCTCGGCATCCAGAGAGGAACCGATGTCACCATCCTTGCGCATGCCTTCAAGCCGTTGGCTGACGGCACCACGCGCTTCCAGGATGCGCTGCCAGTCCGCCTCTGTGAGTTCACCCCTGCCTTCCAGGCCGAACAGGCCACCGTACCAGGTTTCCAGAAACACGGATTCACTGCGTTGACCGGGAATATGCTGCCAGGCCTCGTGAGCCGTGAAGCTGAGGATGGGCGCCAGCCAGCGCACCATGGCCTCCATGATGTGATGGATGGCCGTCTGGCAGGAACGCCGGGGCAGGCTGTCAGTTTTCGTCGTGTACTGGCGATCCTTGATGACATCCAGATAGAAGCCCCCCATGTCCACCACGCAGAACTGCAGGATCTTCTGATAGATGAGGTGGAAGTTGTAGTCCCTGTAAGCGGCTTCGATCTCCTGCTGCAGCGCCTGCGCCCGGGCCACCGCCCAGCGATCCAGCTCTACCATGTCGTCCACAGCCACGGCATTCTTCACCGGATCGAAATCGAACAGATTAGCCAGCAGGAAGCGGCTGGTATTGCGGATACGGCGGTAGGCGTCAGCCATGCGCTTGAGTATTTCGTCGGATACGCTCATTTCCGCCCGGTAATCCGTGGCCGCCACCCACAGGCGGATGATGTCCGCTCCCAGGTTTTTCGTCACCTTCTGGGGCTGGATGACATTGCCCAAAGACTTGGACATCTTCCTGCCGTCGGCATCCACGGTGAAACCG
>DTXR01000545.1 GCA_012962365.1 Chromatiaceae bacterium
GCGTATGGGCCACATCGAACTGGCCAGCCCGGTAGCACATATCTGGTATCTGAAATCCCTGCCATCGAGAATCGGCCTGCTGCTGGACATGACGCTCAAGAGCATCGAGCGCATCCTGTACTTCGAATCCTATGTAGTGATCGACCCCGGCATGACCATGCTTGAGCGTGGTCAGCTGATGAACGACGAGCAGTATCTCGAAGCCATCGAGGAAAACGGCGACGAATTCGATGCCCGCATGGGAGCCGAAGCGGTGAACGAGCTGCTCATGTCCCTGGATATTCCGGCGGAAATCGTGCGCCTGCGTGAGGAGATCGGCGCCACCAATTCCGAGACCAAGATCAAGAAGATCGCCAAGCGCCTCAAACTGCTGGAATCCCTGGAAGAATCTGGCAACCGTCCCGAGTGGATGATTCTCAAGGTGCTGCCCGTGCTGCCTCCCGAGCTGCGTCCCCTAGTGCCGCTGGATGGTGGCCGTTTCGCCACCTCGGATCTGAACGATCTGTATCGCCGGGTGATCAACCGCAACAACCGCCTGAAACGTCTGCTGGAACTCACCGCGCCGGACATTATCGTGCGCAACGAGAAGCGCATGCTGCAGGAAGCCGTAGATGCCCTGCTGGACAACGGCCGCCGCGGCCGTGCCATCACCGGCACCAACAAGCGCCCGCTCAAATCCCTGGCCGATATGATCAAGGGCAAGCAGGGGCGTTTCCGCCAGAACCTACTGGGCAAGCGCGTGGATTACTCCGGCCGTTCCGTTATCGTGGTCGGTCCCACGCTGAAACTGCATCAGTGCGGTCTGCCCAAGCGCATGGCCCTGGAACTGTTCAAGCCCTTCATCTTCGCCAAGCTCCAATCCCGCGGGCTGGCTACCACCATCAAGGCGGCCAAGAAGCTGGTTGATCGCGGTGCGGCGGAAGTCTGGGACATCCTTGAGAACGTCATCCGTGAACATCCGGTGATGCTCAACCGGGCACCAACCCTGCACCGCCTGGGTATCCAGGCTTTCGAACCCGTACTCATCGAGGGTAAGGCCATCCAGCTGCATCCTCTGGTATGTACTGCCTTCAACGCCGACTTCGACGGCGACCAGATGGCGGTGCATGTGCCGCTTTCGCTGGAAGCCCAGCTGGAAGCGCGCACTCTGATGATGGCGAGCAACAACATATTGTCTGCCGCCAACGGCGAACCCATCATCGTGCCGACCCAGGACGTAGTGTTGGGCCTGTACTACATGACCCGCGAACGCATCAATGCCAAGGGCGAGGGAATGGCGCTGGCGAATGTCGCTGAGGCCCGTCGCGCTTACGACACCGGCCTGGCCGAGCTGCATGCCAGGGTCAAGGTGCGTATCGACGAAGAAGTGCTGCAGGAAGACGGCAGCTATGCGCCCCGGCAGACGATTTATGACACGACCATAGGGCGTGCGATCCTGTGGGAAATCATTCCCCGCCGCCTGTCGTATGAAAAGCTCATCAACACCGTCCTAAACAAGAAATCCATTTCCCGTCTGGTGAACACCTGCTATCGGGAGCTGGGTCTCAAGGACACCGTGGTATTCGCCGACCAGCTCATGTATATGGGCTTCCGCATGGCGGCCAAGGCCGGAGCCTCCGTATGCGCCGATGACATGGTCGTGCCGGCAGAGAAGGAAATCCTGCTCGCGGCCGCGGAGAAGGAAGTCAAGGAGATCGAAGACCAGTACGCCTCCGGTCTGGTGACCAATGGTGAGCGCTACAATAAGGTCATCGATATCTGGTCCCATGCCAACGATCAGGTGGCCAAGGCCATGATGGATCAACTGGGCACCGAGATGGTAATCGATAAAGACGGAAACGAAGTCAAGCAGGATTCTTTTAACTCCATCTTCATGATGGCCGATTCCGGCGCCCGGGGTTCTGCGGCGCAGATTCGCCAGCTCGCCGGTATGCGGGGCCTGATGGCCAAGCCGGATGGCTCCATCATCGAGACCCCCATCACGGCCAACTTCCGTGAAGGACTGGACGTGCTACAGTACTTCATCTCCACTCACGGCGCACGCAAAGGTCTCGCGGATACCGCGTTGAAAACAGCGAACTCCGGTTACCTTACCCGTCGTCTGGTGGATGTGGCTCAGGATCTGGTTATCACTTCCGAAGACTGCGGTACGGAAAACGGCTTGCTCATGCAACCCATCATCGAAGGTGGTGATGTGGTGGAAGCATTGCGCGAGCGCATTCTGGGTCGTGTGACTTCCAAGGAAGTGTACAGGCCCGGCAGTGATGACATGCTGATCGAGGCGGGCGTCCTGCTGGACGAAGCCATGGTGGACATGCTGGAAGAAAACGGCGTGGATCAAGTCTACGTGCGTTCCGCCATCAGCTGCGAAGCCAAATACGGTATCTGTAGCGCCTGTTACGGTCGTGACCTCGGTCGTGGTCACGGAGTGAATATCGGCGAGGCCGTGGGCGTGGTTGCGGCCCAGTCCATCGGCGAGCCCGGCACTCAGTTGACCATGCGTACCTTCCATATCGGCGGGGCGGCATCCCGCTCGGCTGCTGTGAGCAGTATCGAGGTCAAGAACACGGGTAGCGTCACGCTGAACAACATCAAGACCGTCGAACGGGCCGATGGCAAACTGGTGGCGGTTTCCCGCTCTGGTGAGATCATCGTGCATGACACCCGTGGCTCGGAGCGGGAGCGCTACAAGCTGCCCTATGGTGCGGAACTGCAGGTCAAGGATGGCGAGAAGGTCGATGCCGGACAGCTGGTTGCTACCTGGGACCCGCACACCCACCCGGTTATCACCGAAATGTCGGGTATCCTGCGCTTCGTCGATTTCGTGGACGGCGTTACCGTTCAGACCAAGACCGACGATGTGACCGGGCTTACCTCCCTGGAGGTCATGGATCCCAAACAGCGCCCCACCAGCGGCAAGGATCTGCGACCCATGATCAAGCTGGTCGATGCCAAGGGAACGATGTCAATATTGCAGGTACTACTCTGCCGGCCAACTACGTGCTCCCTGCTGGGGCGGTGGTCAGCGTACAGGACGGTGCCGAAGTGGGCGTGGGTGATGTGCTGGCGCGCATTCCCCAGGAATCCTCCAAGACCCGCGACATCACGGGTGGTCTGCCCAGGGTTGCTGACCTGTTCGAGGCGCGCAAACCCAAGGAGCCGGCTATTCTGGCGGAAGCTAGCGGCACCATCGGTTTCGGCAAGGACACCAAGGGCAAGCAACGCCTGGTGATTACCATGTCTGATGGCGAGCAGGTGGAATCACTGATTCCAAAATGGCGCCACGTGGATGTGTTCGAGGGTGAGCACGTCGAGAAGGGTGAGGTCATCGCCGAAGGTGAACTCAATCCCCACGATATCCTGCGCCTGCGGGGCGTCACCGCCCTGGCGGAATACCTGGTGCAGGAAATTCAGGACGTGTACCGCCTGCAGGGTGTTGGCATCAACGACAAGCACATCGAGGTCATCATTCGCCAGATGTTGCGCAAGGTGGAAATCGTCGATGGCGGCGACACCAAGCTCCTGCGCGGCGAGCAGATTTCCCGCTCCCGGGTGCTGGAAGAGAACGAGAAAGTGCTCAAGAAAGGCGAGATGCCTGCAACCTGGGAGCCCCTGCTGCTGGGTATCACCAAAGCCTCTCTTGCGACTGAATCGTTCATTTCGGCGGCATCCTTCCAGGAAACCACCCGTGTGCTTACCGAAGCATCGGTACGTGGTGCGGAAGATCGTCTGCATGGCCTGAAGGAGAATGTCATTGTTGGACGACTGATTCCTGCGGGTACCGGACTGGCCTTCCATGAAGATCGCAAGCGTCGTCGCAAAGAAGACCTGCTAGCCGGTGAGCAGGGCAGTGTGGTCGAGATGGCGAGCGATGAAGTCGAGGCCGTCATCAAGGAAGCATTGAACACCACCGACGCTGAATCCTGAACAGGTTGGCGAGAGGGAATTTCATCAGAAATTATTGAAACAAGGCTTGACATGAAGATCGCGCATCTCTAAAATGCGCGGTCTTCGCATGAGGCAGGATCGAGTGCCTGTCTTGTAAATTATTCCGCGGCCCAGGCCGCATGGCGAAAATAACCGATTCGACTGCATGATGCCGTCCACCGTGATATCGGACGGGGTGTCCTCTGCACGAATTTTTGGCGCTTCGGCAAGATGACCGAGGCGTCCGGAGACTGTATTTAATGGCTACAATCAATCAGTTGGTGCGCAAGCCGCGCAAGCGGGCTGTAGAAAAGAGTAATGTACCTGCGTTGGAGGCATGTCCCCAGCGTCGTGGTGTTTGTACTCGCGTCTATACCACTACCCCGAAAAAGCCGAACTCGGCTTTGCGTAAGGTTGCGCGTGTTCGTTTGACCAATGGATATGAAGTGACCTCCTATATTGGTGGTGAAGGGCACAATCTTCAGGAACACTCCGTGGTGCTGATTCGTGGCGGCCGGGTAAAAGATTTGCCTGGTGTGCGTTATCACGTTGTTCGTGGCGCGCTGGATACCTCTGGTGTCGAGTCACGCCGCCAGGGTCGCTCCAAGTATGGCGCCAAGCGCCCCAAGAGCTGATCAAACAGTGCTGATTGTTTTTAACCAGAGAATCGTAGAGTAGAGCGTCATGGCAAGAAGAAGAGTAGCGGCCCGCCGCGAGATATTACCAGACCCGAAATTTGGCAGTCTGATCCTGGCCAAATTCATCAATATAGTAATGGTCGATGGAAAGAAATCTGTTGCCGAGCGTGTGCTTTACGGTGCGCTGGATCAGATTGCAGGGAAGAAGGGTGGAGATCCTCTGGAATCTCTGGAGCAGGCGCTGGAAAATGTGCGCCCGGCTGTCGAGGTAAAA
>DTXR01000546.1 GCA_012962365.1 Chromatiaceae bacterium
ATCTTCTTTTGTCAGTCTGCGCGAGTAGGGTTTATTTGCTGGAATTGGCTTGCATCAGTTCGATGAAATGATCGAACACCGGCGCCACATCATGGGGGCCGGGGCTGGCTTCCGGGTGCCCCTGAAAACCGAAGGCCGGCTTGTCGGTGCGGTGTATACCTTGCAGGGAACCATCGAAAAGGGACTTGTGTGTCGCCTGGAGGTTCTCCGGCAGGCTGTCCTCATCCACGGCAAAGCCATGGTTCTGGCTGGAGATCATCACTGTGCCCGTTTCCAGATCCTGCACCGGATGATTGGCGCCATGATGTCCGAATTTCATTTTCACGGTATGGGCTCCGCTGGCCAGACCCAGGAGCTGATGCCCCAGACAGATACCGAAAGTAGGTAGGTTCTGCTCCAGCACTTCCTGTATGGCTTCGATGGCATAGGCGCAAGGTTCGGGATCACCTGGACCGTTGGACAAGAAAACGCCATCAGGATTCATGGCGAGCACATCGCCGGCAGGCGTCTGCGCAGGCACCACGGTAACCCGGCAGCCGCGATCACGCAGCATACGCAGAATGTTCGTTTTGACGCCATAGTCGTAGGCGACCACATGCAGGTCTTCCGGGCTGTCTTCCCGGGCCACATGACCTTCCTTGAGATCCCAGGTGGCTTCTTTCCAGTCGTAGATTTTGTCCGTGGTCACTTCCTTCGCAAGATCCATGCCCTTGAGTCCCGGAAAGACTTCGGCTGCGGCGCGAGCCACGGCTTCATCCAAATGAGAGCCGGCCTGAATACAGCCACCCTGGGCACCCTTCTCCCGCAGGATGCGCGTGAGCTTGCGTGTATCGATATCCGCGATAGCGACCACGCCATTGTCCCGCAAGTAGTCTTCCAGGGATTGTTCGCAGCGCCAGTTACTGGCAAGCAGCGGCAGATCCCGAATCACCAGACCTGCAGCGCGCACTGAAGAAGATTCTGTATCTTCCTGATTTACACCGGTATTTCCTATGTGCGGATACGTCAGTGTGACGATCTGCCGCAAATAGGAAGGGTCTGTCAGGATCTCCTGATAGCCGGTCATCGCGGTATTGAATACCACCTCTCCGACCGTCTGTCCTTCTGCGCCAATCGAACGGCCGTGAAACACCGTGCCGTCTTCCAGTACCAAAATTGCTTTATTAGTCATTTACGCGCACACAAAAGGGACTGACCCTCTGGGAGCCGTCCGATACAAACAAAAAAACGAGAGTTGGGGTCAGACCCCTGTTGAGGTGGAAATTTTACGGCAGATGCCGGGCACTGTCTATGGAAATCGTCTTTGATTTGGCAACGATCATCGGCGCGGTGATCGTTGCCATTTGTCTTTGCGGCAAAACTACAGTTTTTGGCTTACCCAGGAAGCGATGCCCCGTGCATCCAGGGCTCCGGACATGCGATCCACTTCCTGCCCGTTTCTGAACACGATCATCGTAGGAATGCTGCGAATCCCGAGTTGTCCCGCAAACTGTTGATGCTGCTCGGTATTCAGTTTCAGCATGCGCGTACGAGGCTCCAACTGGACCGTCGCCTGGGCAAAAGCCGGGGCCATCATCTTGCAGGGTCCACACCAGGGCGCCCAGAAATCCACCACCAGGGGAATATCGCTGCGTTGGATCTGTTTCTGCAGCATGGCATCATCCACATCCGCCGGTGTTCCCTGAAAAAGGGGCTGCTTGCACTTGCCGCATTTGGGATTCTGCCCCAGACGCTCCTGGGGAATACGGTTCACACCACCACATTGGGTGCAAACGACATGCAGATTGTCTGACATTTCTGGCTCCAAAGTTGATTTGATCTCCATAAAATTGGGGCGGACAATCACCGATTCAAGACAGGCTTGTATTTTGCGCCATCTGCCCCAAAATATGCTGCAAACCGACAAACTTGCATATACCGATGAGTAGTTCACCCTATATTATTGAAATAACGGCCAATAACTACCAGACTGATGTCATTGA
>DTXR01000547.1 GCA_012962365.1 Chromatiaceae bacterium
AATCCAAGACGCAAACGAAGCAAAAAATGTAACGCTAAAAACACATAGATCATATGCCGGTGCCAGGCCGGCCAGGATCGATGTTCGTAACGATCCATGCCGAGTTGACTTTTACCCTCTTGAAAGCACTGTTCGATCGGCCAGCGCATCGTGGAGGCCTTGACCAACTCTGAAAGGGGTGTCTGTTTGGGTGCACTGCATATGGCGTATTTGATCTGTCCATCCGCATTTTTTCGTAAAAACAACCACTGGCGGTTGCCGATGGGCAGACCTTCTCTGGCAAGATAGACTTGGATACGGGCCACTTTGGCGACAATGGGTCCCTTGGCACCCTCGGCGATGATTACTGATTTCCAGGAAAGTCGCTTGGATCCGGCGATTTGCGTTACACTTTTGGCTTTGGGTTGGCCTTTCAACACTTTCAGCTTGCTGGGCCGACGGCCACATCCTTTATAGGGGGGCAGGCCGATCTTTGGTTTTTTTGTAAACACCTGAGTGCCGGAACGGATGTCGGCAAAATAATAAAGATCAGGAGGCAATGCATTTAAAAAGTCAATGTCGCTGCCGAAGGTGGCATCACAGCCGATCCATCGGGCAGGGAAGTCACCGGTCGCCATCACCTGATCGATAAGCTCAGAAGCAATCTTAAGCTTGGTTTTAAATCCAAGATCTTCGGGAACCAGATTGGCTTGGCGTCTTTTTTGCTGCTCTTTGGAAAACCAACTTTCGGGCATGTACAGTTGACAGTTGAGCAGTCCATAGCCTTTGTCACTCGAATAGCCCACAAAGACGCCGGATTGGCAGTTTTCAACTTTACCCAAAGAGCCGCAATACTGACGGCCCACGCCAACGGATTCTTTGCCTTTTTTGGGAAATTCGCAACTGTCGACGGTCAGCATTCCATCGGGCCGGCCGATCATTTGGGCAAGCATGCTCTGGTGAGCGCGCTGCATACCCTGATGATTCCAGCGATAGTTTTTCATGAACATCTGCAGGGAACGCACAGATGATCTGTCCAGAAGTTCAAGCGCGATCGGTTCAACGGATTTGGCCTGGGCATTGCTCATCAGCCCCGATAAATAAGCCAGCCCTAACCGATGGTGCTCTGTGCGACCATAGTGGCCATGAAACTGCTGGTGAAATTCGAACAGTTCATGGGCCATGGCTTTGACATCAGATTCGTCCAGGTCCAAATCGGCCACCAGTTGCGGGTGCCATTGACAGTGTTCTAATAGCATAACCAGCTCCTCCACTTTTTTGGGGGTCGGTGGAGGACGATGAAAGAGGCACGGGGCTTTTTGGCGACAACCGATGATAGATCTGAAATTGGGGTCTACGACATAAAGGTAAATCTGTTTTGCTTTTCCGTGATAAACGTATCCTTGGCCTTGTTTGCCGCTGCCGTAGGTATCTCCGACGTGCAGCCAGTTAGCGGCTTTATAGCAGGTGCCGTTGAAATAACGGCCATCGATAAAGGTTTCCAAAACAAGCAATCGGTGACTAAAATGCTGCGGCCAGTCTGTCTTTAACTGTCCGATATTCAAAGAAAGAACATGAGAGGCCAGATTCGGGACTTTAATCCAAGGTAGAATTAAAAACCGGCTATTGCTGACAAGCTGGTTTAAATGACGTTTTCTTTGGACGTCCGACCAACCGATAAACTGATCCCTGGCGGCCAGTTTTAAAGCCGGCGCGCTCCAAGACAACGCGGCAACCGGCTGTTCTTCCATGTAGGCCATGTATTTGAGCCGATGACCGATAAGCTTTTGATAGCTTAAGTAATGATGGGTGCGGACTAATTGGTCCCATATTGGTTCCTGTTCAGAGCCGCTTATCAGCTTGATCGATACGGGAGGTAAATTGCTCAGTTGATCGGCAATCGGTCTGGTTTGGATTTTCGGCGTAAAATCCGTTAGGATTGTATGTCTGTTGCCGGTTCGTCGCATGGTAGTGTATGGTGTTTTAAGATTCATTGGGCGCAGAGGACCCGGGCTGCAAAAACCAACTTTCAGCCTCGGTAACTCTATATTCAATACGCCGTTGCCTCTGTCAATCGCCCTGTTGATATGCACCATACACTCTTTTAACCGGTATGTCTATAAGAAATATTGCGCTGTAGTGTTAAGACGCCGTTATATGACGACACCCTGGAA
>DTXR01000548.1 GCA_012962365.1 Chromatiaceae bacterium
CCGGGTTCGACTCCCGGCGGTCGCATTCAACATCTTATTCTTACTTGTTCGTCATCTGCCATGGCCCAATACGATAATTATTTAAAACCGAGCAACCGACATATCCCCGGATTCCAATGAGCTTATTTGAAGAACTAATGAGCAAACTGGAGATAAGGGACGTGAACGCGCTACTCTCGCATGAGCAGATAATCGCCAAGAACCTGAAGAAGCTGAAGGTCGGCATGCTCAACATCGGCCACCTGGTCGACCCGATTGTCGTCGACAGGGAGACTGGCGTCGTTCTGGACGGCAACCACAGGAAGAAGGTGCTCGAGATAATCGAATGCCCGCGCGCAATCTGCCAGCTGGTCGATTACAAGAATCCTGAAATCAAGGTGGGCACATGGTACCCTGCAGCTCCCTATTCCAAGGATGATGTCGACAAGCTCGACTCGATAAAGATAGAAAAAGTCGACAGGGTGGCCGGCCTGGAGGCGGTCGACAGCCTCAAGGCCCCGTTCATGCTCATCGAGAAGGATGGCAGCTGTAGCCTGCTCAACCCAGGGAAATACAAGCTCATGGAGATGGTGGAAGAGCAGAACTACATACTTTCGCTCCTGGAGAAGAATGCCATCGACTACATCCCCCTGGAAGAGACCGACAATGCGAATGAGGATGGCAACTCAGTTTTCTACAGGCGCTCATACACCAAGGACGAAATCATCAAATGCGCACAGAGCCACAATCCGTTCCCCCCGAAATCCACGCGGCACATAATCCCGTTCAGGATTATCAGGCTGAACATGAAGCTGGGATGGCTGTACCGCGACCCTGAAGATGCCAAGAAGGAACTTTCCAGGATGCTCAAGGTGCGCGCCTATACCGGGAACGTCCGCAAGTACTACGAGCCGGTAGTTGTCATCTACTAATCTGGCCCCTTTTTATTCACCTTTTTCACATATTATCCTCACATGCCCGGTGTGGCAGATTTAGTCAGGGAAAGGTTCGGCGGGCTTACCGAAATCCAGAAACTCGCAATGCCCAGGCTGATTGCCGGCGAAAACGTCCTCATCCTTGCTCCTACAGGCAGTGGAAAGACCGAGGCCGCGCTGCTCCCGGTGCTCG
>DTXR01000549.1 GCA_012962365.1 Chromatiaceae bacterium
AAGAACAAGGCAGCCCGTCATAAGAGTCGCCTGAATGCGCACATCAAGGCCATGTAAGACCAGGCCTTCACAAACATACAAAGACAGAAACCGGCTTATTCGCCGGTTTTTGCTTTTGCAACCCTGGGGCCAATACAAGCCCTGCCCGCCGCCTTGGCAGCATACAAAGACATATCTGCCTGCTTGAATAGGTCCGCCATGCTCATTCGCTGCCCCGGCAGGCAGTCTGCGATACCCACGCTCACCGACAACACATGCTTCTCTTTTCTGGAGGCCACCACCAGTGCCGGGTTCAGTTTTTCCAGCAACTGACTGGCCTGCTGATAGTCCAGTCCGGGCAGCAGCACCAGAAATTCATCCCCGCCAAACCGGCCGACAAGGCCAGCTTTGGGCACGATCTGTTGTATGGTCCTGCACAATAATCTCAGACAGAGATCTCCAAAATCATGACCCATGCTGTCATTCAGCATCTTGAAGTGATCGATATCCACAAATGCCAGGGCCAGACCATTGCCGCCTTTTCTGCAATGCGCAAGCTGTTTGCCAATACGGCTTTCCATAGATCCCCGATTGAGTACACCGGTCAACTCATCGTAACGTGCCGAATAACGCAGTTGCTCCATATTTTCTGCCTCCATCCTGGCATGCACGGCTTTTTCCACAAATTCCCGCAAGCCGGATACCATATCCCTGTCCAAATATTGTTGCTGGGGAACAAGCAAGACCAGACAATAGCCCATCTCCTCCCGGGTCTTCACGGGCACGAGCAGATATTGATACTGCTCACGGGCGTCGGGAAAACCCCGTATGTTCCTGCGTGTTATCAACCCGCTGCGGCAATCCTGCAGGAACCGGGGCATCTGCTGCTTGAAAACCTGCATGAACAGCCTTCCCATAACCTTGTTCCTTCCCAGGCAACGATAATGAGCCTTCCCTCCGTTCATGGTGAGCACCATAACTTCCACGACATCGATGATGCTGTTGATGCTTTCGAAAAAGACCCCGTCCATTTCTCTGGATACATCCACGTTTTCATCATCGGTAACCAGGGATTGCAGCTTACGAACAAAATCCGCCAGCAATTGTTCCCGCTGATAGGCGGTATCGACACGCACCAAATCCACTTTGGCCTGATCCCGCTCTTGCAACGCATGCAATGTCCTGCTCGCTAGTGCCAAGAACAAAATCATCGCATTCACTGCCAGTGCAATCTCGAAGGCATGAGTCTGCCAATAAGCGATTTCGGGGGAAAAGGTAAAGGCATAGTAGACACGAACCAGGGTCGCAACGATGAGCAGAAAATTGGCTATAAATAGATATGCGGCCACCTTCTGACCCAGAACCCAGTACCTCAAGGTCAGCACGAAAATAGTAATCGCGCCCAGTGCCATCACGCCATTGAACAAGGTGACCCAAATGTTCCGGAAATAAACATCTGACCAATAACTGTCCACCTGGGACAGCACTAAAATGGCCACGAAACCGAACTGAAAACCCAGTATCAGTTTTCCCCCGAAGGTACGCCGGTCCAGACCAAGATAGGAGCGGTAGAACTGGTAGAAAAACACGGCCGGAAGCATGCTGAAGAAATGTAGCCAACGGCTTGTAGAAACGGAGTCCGACAAATACAGCCATTCACCTGCCCAACCTTCCTGCCAGACGACTGCACCCAAGGCCAGCAGCACATAGATGCTGTAATATAAAAAGGGCAGCTCTCGAATGTACGCAAAAACGATCAGGTTGACGATCGCCAGAACCAGCATGATCGCATAGAGCACGAGGGTGTAATGCGATAGCCTGACATCTTCTTCTAGGAAACTCCCCCTGCCTTCCAGCGTAATGCTGACGGGCTTTGGCATCCCGCTGTCTCTGATGACCAGGTAAAGGAATGCAGCATCGTCCAGCCCTGCCGGCAGCTCATACACCAGGGTCTGGGGAGAATAGTAAGAAGGCTTGTTTGGCAGCAACCGGCCACGCTTTTCGCTGCGCCAGTAGTCATCACCTTGCTGTTTGAACCACAGAGTGACATCCGCCAGATATTTGGGGCGCAGCACCAGGTTGTAGGCTTCGGGGTGAACAACAGATCCCGGTATTTTCAGCCTTAATACGACACCGGCCGGATACTCTGCCAATGGGAGCCGGTAACCGGCTGCATAGCGATGGAAACTCAAACTGTCAGCCTGTTCCGGTTCGAACAAGCCATTTACTTCGGCATAGGAAACCGGCAATTGCGAAGGCTCGTCTGCAGCCGACACATGAGGCCAGAGCACAAGCAACAGCACAAGCCAAACTAACTGAAATTTCAAAATTACTCCCTGTTTCCTGCCTTCAACCGGCAAACTAAATTTCCTTGGGTTTTATTATTCCACACAGCCAAACAGCGTCAAACAACCTGACGCACTAAATGCTCAGCACCTCTGCCATACGCCTGCCCATGTCAGCGGGAGACCGTACCACCTCGACACCAGCGGATTCCAGGGCAAGGAACTTGGCTTCCGCCGTGCCCTTGCCGCCACTGATAATAGCACCGGCATGACCCATACGCTTACCGGGAGGGGCTGTAACGCCGGCAATATAAGCGACCACAGGCTTGCTCACATGCTCCCGGATATAACTGGCAGCTTCTTCCTCCGCAGATCCTCCAATCTCACCGACCATGATGACTGCTTCTGTCTGCTCGTCCTTTTCGAAAAGCGCCAGACAATCGATGAAGCTCGTGCCATTGATGGGATCGCCTCCCAAACCGACACAGGTACTCTGGCCCAACCCGACTACGGTAGTCTGATGCACCGCTTCATAAGTCAGCGTTCCGGATCGCGAGATGATGCCTATGCGCCCGGGCTGGTGGATGCTGCCGGGCATGATACCGATCTTGCAGGCACCTGGCGTGATAATCCCGGGACAGTTGGGCCCGATGAGCCTGGATTCCGTGGATGCCAGTGCCGCCTTGACCCTGAGCATATCCAGCACCGGGATACCTTCGGTAATACAGGTAATGACCTTGATGCCCGCATCTGCCGCCTCGAGAATGGCATCTGCTGCGAAAGGGGGCGGCACATAGATCATGGTCGCTTCCGCTCCTGTTTCGGCAACTGCGTCATGCACTGTATCGAATACCGGCCTGTCCAGATGCTTCTGTCCTCCCTTGCCCGGCGTTACGCCGCCGACCAGTTGAGTTCCATAGGCGATTGCCTGCTCGGAATGGAAAGTGCCCTGTTTGCCGGTGAATCCCTGACATATCACCTTGGTATTGCTGTCGACGAGTATACTCATGATCGTTTCCTGTCAGGCTTTAACAACAGCTACGACTTTCTGCGCAGCCTCGGTAAAATCTTCTGCGGTGATGAAATCCATCCCACTCTGCTCCAGCATGGCCAACCCCTGCGATGCATTGGTTCCCTGCAATCGGACCACGACCGGCACCTGCATACCCAGTTTACTGACTGCTGCAATAATGCCCTCGGCAATGAGATCACAGCGCACGATGCCGCCGAATATGTTCACCAACACAGCCTGGACCTTGCTGTCTGACAGAATCAGTTTGAATGCTTCCGTAACTCTTTCTGCAGTCGTGCCACCACCCACGTCCAGGAAGTTGGCTGGCTCTCCTCCCTCCAGCTTCACCAGATCCATGGTTGCCATGGCAAGCCCGGCACCGTTCACCATGCAACCGATATTGCCGTCCAGCGATATATAGTTGAGTTCGTGTTCGGCGGCAGCTGCTTCCCTTTCATCTTCCTGGGAGATATCGCGCAACGCCTTGATATCCGCATGGCGGTACAGGGCACTGTCATCGATGTTGATCTTTGCGTCCAGCGCCATAAGCCCGTCATCAGCGGTAACAATCAGGGGATTGATCTCCATCAGGCTGACATCCTTTTCCAGATACAATCTATACAGAGCCGCGAGTATCTTTCCAAAAATCTTGATCTGCTCACCTTCCAGCCCCAAGCCAAAAGCCAGGTAGCGCGCCTGATAGGGCTGCAAACCCGCGGCGGGATCCACCACGGTGGTCAGGATCTTCTCCGGTGTCTGCGCGGCCACTTCCTCGATATTCATCCCCCCTGCCGAAGATGCCATGAAGGTGATGCGGGATCGTGCACGATTCAGCAGCATACCGAGATACAACTCCCGATTGATATCACTGCCCTGTTCTACCAGCACCTTCTCCACAGGCAGGCCTTCGGGACCCGTCTGGTGCGTCACCAGTTGCATGCCGATCATGCCGGCAGCGGCTTCAGCCACCTCATCCAGATTTCCGGCCAGCTTCACACCACCGGCCTTGCCCCGGGCGCCAGTATGCGCCTGGGCCTTGACCACCCAAACATCCCCTCCCAGGGATTTCGCCGCAGCTACGGCCTCATCGGCAGTGGTTGCCACCTGCCCCGCAGGCACCGCGATACCGTATTCTGAAAAAAGCGCCTTGGCTTGATATTCATGCAGGTTCATTTTTGTTCTCCAGGCTTTTGCTTGGTGTTTATTTTACAACCAGATGATCAGCCAATTATGAGTTTTATTCCCACCAGGATGGATATTACTTCAAATGCACGCTTGATCCACCTATTGCCTTGTCGAATGGCAAGATGCGCACCCGCGTAGCCGCCGACCAGCGAGCCTGCCAGCAATGCAGGCAGCCAGTCCCATTTGATGCTGCCCAACATACCCAGTGTCAGGGCACCTGTACCATTCCAGAACAGACCCACCAGCACCAAGGTGTAGGCGACGGCGCGCTTGTAATCCAGACCAAACCAGCGCACCAGCCACAAGGTCACGAACAGACCTGTCCCCGATGTCAGGGAACCGTTGAGTATACCCAGGAAGAACAGCACAGCGCCTCCCGTCAACATGCCCGTCCTGTCCCGATGACGGGGCCGGTAGTCCTGCCCAAGCTGTTTCCTGCTGCCCGAATACAACCCCAGCCCCAGGGTCAGGCAACCCAAAGCAATCTCTGCCAGACGCCCAGGAATGTGCAGGATGATACTGGCACCGACAACCACGCCGGGCAACCCCGTCATGAGCACAAACAGCGTGAACCGGCGTTCCAGCGTGCTTTCCCGCATGTGGCGTACGGTCGCCCCTACTCCCAATGCCACGGAAGCCACTTTATGCGTCGCCAGTGCCACGCCGAAAGGCAGCCCCAGAAAAATCAGCACAGGAAGCTGTAGCAGACCGGCACCTCCACCGGAAAAGGCAGAAAACAGGTTTGCTATCAACGACACAAAAAACAGCAGCAGCTGATCATTCAGGTGTATTTTTCAATCAAATTGATTATCCTAGCGGGAACGTTCATCTTAAGGCAGTATGCATATGCACATCCATGTTTTCCTCGTTCTGTTGATTGTTATCAGCCAGCCTGTCAGCGCCAAGCTGTACAAATGGGTAGATGAAGACGGCAATGTGCAGTATTCGGATAAGCTGCCGCCTTCTGCGGTCAAGAAACCCCATGAAAAGCTGGACAAGCGCGGCCTGATCATCGACAAGACCGGCCGCGCAAAAACGCCGGAAGAAATTGCCGAAGAAGCGAGAGTAAGAAAACTCCGGGAAGAAACCCAGCGCCAGATCGATGAACAGAAAGCCCGGGATCGGGTGCTCCTGAACACCTATCGCAGCGAAGATGATATCATCCTCGCCCGTGACGGAAAGCTGGCAACCATCGATTCACAAATACGCATCACCTACACCAACATCACCCGTCTCAAGGAACGCCTGTCCAATTACAAGCGCAAGGCCGCAAACCTGGAACGCAAGGGCAAGCATATTCCGAAACAGATGCAGACAGGCATCGACAACACACGCAAAGAGATCAACGACAGTTACGCGTCCATTCTGCGCCAGGAAAAGGACAAGGACACCATACGCAAAAAGTACGCAAATGATCTGCAACGCTTCCGCAAACTGTCCAAGCTCAAGGCCGATACCCACGCAGAGATGCTGTCGGAAAAGGAAAAAAAGACAGACGATGCCATCGTCAAGACTGTCATACGCTGCAAAAACGAGGAACAGTGTGACAAGCTCTGGATCAGAGCCAAGGCGTACGCCAAGAAATACGCCACTACCCTGGTCTATGTGGACTCGGATTCCATCTTCATCACCCAGCCACCGAGAACCAATGAAGACCTGAGCATCACCGCTTCCCGGCTGCAGCCACAAAAGGGCGAGCGGGAGATCATCTTCATGGACATCCAGTGTAAGAAGGTACTGGCCACGGACACCTGGTGCAAACGCCCGGAAGCGATCAAGATCCGCGAAAATTTCCGTTCCGTCGTCCTGGGAAAATAATAGCTGCGCCGGTTAGCTAAGGATACCAGCATCCAGGATGCGCCATTCCGCCTCCCAGTTGGAAAGCGGGGACGCCTGGAAGCGGGTACGGAGAAACTGCCGCATACGGCCTTCCACATAGACAACCAACATCTCAGCGGCCGCTTCCGGTGCAACAGACAAGCACACATCTTCACGCATCTGTGATTCACGCAACACCTGCCGCAGCTGGGTTTGAAGGCGCCCGAAAAAGGCTTCGATACGATCATGCAACCGTTCGTGTTCTCCCATGAGCGCATCACCGAGCAGCACCCGCACGATACCGGGATTGCGCTCAGCAAAAGCCAGCATGAGATAAAGGATGCGTGCGCAACGCTGGCGGGTTTCCTTATCTTCCTCGAGTATCTGGTTGATGCGGGTAAAGATGCCATCCTCGGCGAAGCTGATCAATCCCTCGAACATGCGCGCCTTACTGGGAAAGTGCCGATACAGCGCCGCCTCAGATACGCCCACGGCTTCCGCCAGCTTAGCAGTGGTGATGCGGGCGCCAGGCCGACTCTCCAGCTCTCTGGCCAGGGCTTCCAGGATATCCTGCTTGCGGTTGCGATCGTTCAACGAATCAGCGTCCCGATGCCTTCATCGGTAAACAACTCAACCATCACCGCATGCTTTACCCTGCCATCGATGATGTGGGACGATACGACGCCACTGCGCACCGCTTCCAGCGCACAACGAATCTTGGGCAGCATGCCACCGTGGATGGTGCCGTCCGCGATAAGTTCGTCCACCCGGACGGTGGACAGCCCGGTTAGCAGTTCCCCTTCCTTGCTCAACAGCCCCTTGGTATTGGTGAGCAGAATCAGTTTTTCGGCACGCAGCACTTCCGCGACCTTGCCGGCCACAAGATCCGCATTGATGTTATAGGAGTGCCCATCCTCGCCGACTCCGATGGGCGCAATGACGGGAATGAAATTGCCATGAACCAGCATATCCACCACTGACACATCGATGCTCTCCACTTCGCCTACATGCCCGATGTCGATGGCATTGGTACTGCCGGCTTTATCATCGGTAGAATCGATCGTCAGCTTGCGCGCCCGTATCAGGTCTCCATCCTTACCTGTCAATCCCACGGCTGAACCACCATGGCGATTGATCAGGTTGACGATCTCCTTGTTGACCAGCCCGCCCAGCACCATTTCCACCACGTCCATGGTTTCCGAATCGGTAACCCGCATACCACTGACAAACCGGCTTTCCTTGCCCAAGCGTTCCAGCAAACTGCCGATCTGAGGACCACCGCCATGCACAACCACGGGATTGATGCCAACCGTTTTCATCAGCACCACATCACGGGCAAAGCTCTGCTTTAGTTCAGCATCGACCATGGCGTTGCCGCCGTATTTGATGACTACTGTCTTGTCGCGGAATCGGCGTATGTAAGGCAATGCTTCTGAAAGCACGCGAGCCACGTTGGTGGCGGCATCTGGCGTCAGGCTCATGATCAACTGCTTCCTGATTGTGGGTGAGCGGGAACTGAAACCTGAATCGGTGAGTCATTCGGGGCACATAGCACAGGCGCCTTCTGAGCCCACGGATTCAGGCGAAAATTATAACATCAGAAAGGCAGGGGAAGCTCTGGCGCAATCTGCGTCAACAGGGTGCGGAACCTGCTTTGGATCTCCTCCAATGCCTCTTTACTGCTTGCCTCGAAGCGCAGTATCAGTGCCGGCTGGGTCTTGGAAGCCCGCGCAAGCCCCCAGGAGTCTCCATACTCCACCCGCAGCCCGTCGAGATCAACGACATCCGCCTCGCCAAACTCACCCTGATGTTTCATGGCAGCAACGATCTGCCGCGCCCGCCCCGGAGGAGTAACCAGCTGCAGCAAAGACGTGGAAAATTCAGAATGGTATTCGGCAAAGGCCTCGGATACCGGCGTGGATTCCAGAGCCAGAATTTCCAGCAACCTTGCAGCGGCGTATATGCCATCATCGAAGCCAAACCAGCGCTCCTGAATATAGATGTGGCCGGACATCTCACCGGCAAGCATGCCGCTGGTTTCCATCAGTTTTTCCTGCAGATCGGCATGCCCAGTTTTCCACATGATGGGGCGCCCGCCGCTTGCGAGTATCACTGCCGGCAAATTGGCGCTGCAAGCCACATCGTAAATGACGTCCGCACCGGGATGACGGCGGATAATATCACTACCCAGCTTCATGATGACTTCATCTGCAGCTATGGCTCTTCCCTTTTCATCGACGACGGCCAGAGCATCCCCATCTGCATCCAGTGCTACACCAATATCCGCTCCCTGCTTCTGTACCTCGGCGCACAAGAGCTTCAGGTTGTCGGTATTCGAAGGGTCAGGAAGATGATGGGGAAAGGAGGCATCCGGATCACAGAAAAGTGGAATGACTTCACAGCCCAGCCCTTCCAGCAGGGGCACGGCGAGTGAACCCGCAATACCGTTGCCACAATCCAGCACTACTTTCATCCCCTCGATCAGTTGCACATCTTCTGAAACCGCATGAATGTATTCATTGCGCATGTCTCTTGAAGATATGCTTCCCATGCCCTGCCGGCAATCTCCGTTCAGGATGCGTTCCCGAATTTCCAGCAACTGCGCCTGGCCCAACGGTTTACCATCTACCGTGATCTTGAAACCATTGAAATCGGCGGGATTATGGCCGCCTGTGACCATCACGGAAGAGGTACTGGAGGTGGTGCGGGCCGTAAACGAAACCAATGGCATGGGCGCAATCTCAAGATCCACCACATCACATCCGGAGGCCAATGCACCCGCTATTACTGATGAAGCATACTCACTGCTGGTACGGCGGTTATCTCTGGCGACCAGGAGACTGTCTCCTCCGGCCTCCTGCACCATCGTACCGACCACCAGGCCAATAGCCTGGGCGATCTCGGCACTCAGATCGGACTCGCTGAGGCCACGTATGACATTGGCGCGAAACAGAGTTTCCGGCAACTGCTCGGGCGATAGACTACAGGCTTCGTGCTCCTGTGCTTGCCCCCGCTGCAAGTCATCGACGGTCAGATGACTCCTTCCTGCCTTGTTTTCCTCGTGCTCGGCTTTGACCGAAGCGGTGCGGGTAGCCTGGGCATAGCGCGTGAGCATTTCGATCGCGGGGATGGACTCCTTCAGACGCGGAGAGTGAGTGGGCGCACCAAGGCGCTTCAGGGTGGCATCCACTAGGGTTACTGTCATCCCCATGTCCATTTGATAGTCTCTTTGCAAGCGGCGATAGCTCCACAACAGGCTCAGAACCAGCAACACCGCCACGACCGTCGCCATGCCGGCAAGCACGGGTATGGATACGCCCGTGAATCCAGCGCTCACATAGTTCACATGCCACAGCGTTCCCGGGACAGTCATACTCCCCCCCGAGCCGGCGATGCCAGATCCCAGATACAGTAGCGGCATCCCTGTATCCTGCTCCATCCGGATGGACACACCCTGAAACGGCACATCATTCAATCCTCTGGAAACAAGCGCGAAAGGGAAAGTCGCGAACAACACACCGGCAAGTTCGTCGCCATCTTTAACCGGCATGGCCACGAGAAAATAAACCTTTCCCTTGCTATCCTTCAATGCCTCGACGGGCACTGGCGCCGATTTCTCGCGCACGCGTTGATACATATCGGCAGCGGCATAACTGCCAAAAAGTTCCTGCTGCACTTTTTCATCATCCCAATCCTTCGCCGGCAACAATCTGGTCAGAAGCACATCCGGCAACGTTTCCTGGAGAAGCCTGTCTACTTCATCCATGGCCTGCTCTCCTTCGCGGACGGCCTGCAGCACCCCGGGTCGTGAAGCAGCCAGACGAACCAGCTCTGACTTACCATGCACAACCGCGCTGGCATATTTTTGAACTACACTGCCAACCATTGCGGCTGACTGTTTCAGTTTTTCACTGGCCTGTTTGTTGCTCAACCAGCTCTGCGCTGCAACCAGAGCAGCAACCAGCAACACCGCCAGTATGAAAGCAGGAATAAAGTAGTACAGCATGGAATATGATCGGCCATCGTCCGCTACAGGCCTGGCGGTTTGCTCTGTGACAGCTTCTTTTTCTTCTTCTGCCGCATTTTTATCTTTCCCAACTTTCTTCTTTTTACCTAACATGTACTCCCCCGCCAAGCGCAGTAGCCAACCCAAAAAGATCCTTTTTCAAATAAATTTCCTGAGTCCGTGGGTCCATCGGGGCACATAGCACAAGCTCCCTCTGAACCCACGGACTCAGGAAATTGTTATTCATTTGCCTGATATCGGTTCGCCAGCAGATCCACCAGTGCTTCAGCAAGAAGTTGCTTGTCCTGCACGGGCAATTGCTCCTCACCTGCTGACCAGATGACCCGGAGTGAATTCTCATCGCGCTCGAAGCCCATACCCTCACCAACCCGGTTGGCCGCCAGCATATCCAGTTGCTTTGCCTGCAGCTTGGCCCTGGCATTTTCGATCAGCTTTTCCGTTTCGGCAGCAAATCCCAGTGTGAATGGCCCATCTTCCAGCGCGGCGACTTCTGCCAGAATATCCGGATTCCTGACCAAGGTGATATCCATTTTGTCTGCGGATTTCTTGATCTTCTGCTCCGAGGCATGTTCCGGGCGATAATCCGCTACCGCAGCGCACCCTGCGAATATATCAACAGCATGTATATTCTCAAAGACGGCTTCGTACATTTGCAACGCTGTTTGCACTTCAATACGCTCAACCCCCGGCGGAGAAGCGAGGCTAACCGGGCCGGAAACCAGTAACACATCGGCGCCTTTCTCCTGGAAGGCACGTGCCAATGCATAACCCATCTTTCCGGAACTGCGGTTGCCGATGAACCTGACCGGGTCTATGGCCTCATGAGTGGGGCCGGCTGTAACCAGAACCTTCTTGCTGGCAAACGGCATACTCTGTAACTCTTTTTTAAGTGTAGCAAGGATTTCCATCGGTTCCAGCATTCGACCAAAACCTTTGTCACCACAGGCCTGCTCGCCGCTTGCCGGCCCCAGTACGCGAACTCCCCTGCCTTCCAGTACAGAAAGGTTGTGCTGCACAGCGGGGTGCTGCCACATGTTGGTATTCATGGCAGGCGCTATGGCAACTGGTGATGGACAGGCAAGATACACGGTGGACAACAGGTCGTTGGCCACCCCCTGCGCCATGCGCGCCATAAAATCAGCACTGGCCGGTGCAATCAGCATCCGATCAGCCCACCGTGCCAGTTCGATGTGTCCCATCGCGGCTTCGTGTTTCTCGTCAAACAGCGCTGTGCGCACAGGGTTGCCCGTCACCGCCTGAAAAGTCAATGGCGACACGAAGCGGCCGGCAGCTTCTGTCATAACCACACGCACGCTGGCTCCCGCCTTCAGCAGCAGCCTAGCCAGTTCTACACTCTTGTAGGCCGAGATTCCGCCGGTCACGCCCAGCAGGATATTCTGTTTTGCAACGCCCGCCACTTTTCACCAGTCGTGTCATTGAATGTAAGAAAGTTCAAGAGTAACCCATGCCAGAAGCCCTGCAAAGGCACGAGCCTGGAAAACCGGCATCAAATGAGCTAGGCTTGCAACACCAACAACTTCAAGGATGAAGACATGGCAATCACCGACTGGCCGGAACAGGAACGTCCCAGGGAAAAACTGCTGCGCTCCGGCGCACAGGCGCTTTCCGATGCGGAACTCCTGGCCATTTTTCTCAGAACCGGCAGCAGGGGCATCAGCGCTCTGGATCTGGCTCGCCAGCTGCTGCAGGAATTTGGTGGACTGCGTCCGCTTCTTGCCGCCAGCCGCAGGGAATTCTGCTCCATGCACGGGCTGGGTGATGCCAAATACTGTCAGCTGCAGGCCGTAATCGAAATGGCTCATCGCCATCTGCGGGAATCACTTCAACGCGGCGATGCCCTCACCTCTCCCGGGCAGACACGCCAGTATCTTCGCCTGAGGCTGCAATCCTATCCTTATGAAGTGTTCGCCTGTCTGTTTCTCGACAACCGTCACCGCATTATTGCTTTCGAGGAGCTGTTTCAGGGAACCATCGATGGAGCAAGCGTCCATCCACGCGAAGTCGTCCGCCGCTGCCTGCACCACAACGCTGCGGCTGTCATTTTCAGCCACAATCACCCATCAGGCGTGGCGGAGCCCAGCCAAGCGGACAGGCAGATCACGCTGCGCCTGAAGGACGCGCTGGCGCTCATCGATGTGCGCGTACTCGATCATGTCATCGTGGGAAGTGAGGAGAGCATTTCATTGGCCGAACGCGGAGTATTGTAAAGAAGTCTCTAGACGGACAAACGCCGCAACCCCGGATCCGGCTCGCTTTGCTCCCACATGCCGAGAAACTCATCGTGGAGATTCCGCACGGTATAGGGGCTGTTGTAGTCCAGCCGCGCATTGTTCAGGTCATTCCACAAATTGCGCAGGATAAAGCCCGCAGCGTCCGCCAGCATGAAACTGCGCTGATCCCCGCTGAACGCCTCGGCGCGCCTGCGTATTTCCATGCTGCCCGGCATGGACTGGGCAAGCTGCACCAGGCGACTGCCACCCCGGGCGAGTTCTTCGGTATCCGCCACCAGAATCCGGATGCGGGTGCTGGCATGGCGAATAATCAATTGCCGCACTGCCTCCTCGAAACAGGGCTGGTTGTATATTCCAGGATTCAGCCGGTGGGCACTGATATCCAGCCGCCGGCAACAGGCCGCCGCCATGTGGCAGCTGTGCGCCTTCAAATCCTCGAATCCGCCGATACTCACCGCTCCACTGGTCTCACCAAGCACAAAGTCTGTCAGTTCGCTGCCCATACCCAGGTTCCTCTCA
>DTXR01000550.1 GCA_012962365.1 Chromatiaceae bacterium
CTGCGTCCATGCAGTCGTCTGTATCCGCCCTGAACCCACGGATTCAGGTATATGAAAAAACCGGTTATTAGATGGGGGTTCTTTGGCATATAGAATATTGGTTTCCGGAATCGGTGGGGTGTTGGCAGCTATTGGATGGTTGCCGCCACATTCGCCAATTATTCTGATTTGCGGTATTGCGATCATTTTCTATTTTGTATCCCGATCTGGGAGCTTTGGGGAGACGTTGAGGGTTGGCTTTTTTGGCGGCCTGATGTTCTTTTTGGTTGTGAATCGGCCATTGGTCTCTGCATATGGTTGGGGAGGGTGGTCGGAGAGCAATGGCATGGCCGTTGCTTCCGGAAACTGGTGGTTGTTGAACTCACTATGGGTGCTGATCAGTGCCTGGGGTGCATTGTTCTGGGCAAGTGTATTTTGTATCTACCGGGGGTTGCTGGGTCAACCCATTTGGTTGCGGGTAGGAACTACAATTTTTGCCTGGTTCGTAATCGCAGAATGGTTGCGTGCATTCTCTCATTGGAATTTTGAATGGGGTTTTTTGGGAATCGCTTTGGCAGAAGTGGATGCTTTGCGTCAGTGGGCATCGGTTTTTGGCGTATCTTTTTTATCTCTCATTCTACTGGTTCCGAGCCTGCTGCTAGTTGAGTTTGTATTGGGGGATAATCGACGCAAGAAGATACTGCTGTCGATCATTGGGGTGACAATTGGCTTGTTTTTGTGGTTCTTTGGCGCAGCATTGAGAATGGATGCGCTAGAAGGACTGCCGGTATATCGGGTTGCGGCTTTCCAGTATGCCCCCCCGGTTCCCAGAGCGGGTGTAACTGCTCTCGGGGTTTCTCCAGATTGGTTTTCCGCGATTTCCACATTGGCAAAAAAGAAATACCGTCTTTTGGTTCTACCGGAATCGATTTCTTCTCATGCGGTGAGTTTTGATGGCGACAGGGCAGAAAGTCTGGGTCCTAAAAGGCAGGTATTAAAAGGTGCATGGGAAGCCGAATTTGCTTATTTGCTTTCAGAAGCACCACAGACTTATGTGGTTGTTGGTACAGAAGGGGTGGAAGAAAAGAAGGTTTACAATTCCACTTCCGTCTGGAATGCAGATGGCTTGCTTGGATGGCAGCATAAAGTCAGGTTGGTGCCTTTTGCGGAATATTTACCATTTGGTTGGGGGTTTCTTGGTAGCAGAGCACTGACTTATTATCGGGCAGGGCAAGACAGTCTGCCAATCAAGGCAGGGCCTTTTATGATTGGTAGTTTTATTTGCCAGGAAATTCAGCACGGGGCCATAAGTAGAGATCTAGTCATGAACGGTGCCAATATTCTTGTAACAGGCGGAAATGATGGCGTATTTTCCGATAGCAGAGTGGCGCAGATACACCATTCTTTTGCGCGTATCAGGGCAACAGAAACGCGCAGGTATTTGGTGCGTGCGATGAAAACAGGTGTCAGTTCTATCGTTTCTCCCAACGGGGATGTCATTGGGCAGTCACCTGGAAGAGAAGCAACTTTGATAGGCGCTAAGGTGTCACTGATGAATGACCAAAGTATGTGGGTAAGATTTGGTCATATACCTTTGATCATGCTGATGCTTACTGGTGCAGTACTCGCATTTTTTATCGTGATCTTCGGAAAACACCGTTTCTGAACAATTGACGGCTATCTGAAACAATGCTTTCCGGCTTTGGGTAATGCCAATCTCCCCCCTCGGCCATGTTTTCAACAGTCGGTATGGTTGTCTCTATTGAGTGAAGGGATCAGCGTGTAAAAAACTGTTGTTTCAAAGTCGCGTGCAGCATTTTACTTTCACCCTCAGGCTGGACTTCGATGCTGAATATGACGTTTTCTTGATTTTCAACCAGCAATTCTCCGATATAGCTGAGGGCATTTTCTTCCTTTGCC
>DTXR01000551.1 GCA_012962365.1 Chromatiaceae bacterium
CCTCTCCGGGAAAATTCCGGATCCTGGTGAAATATCCGGGCTAACCGCTCCTCGCGCTCACACACCCAAGCACGAGCAGTTGCCAGCTTGGAAAATGTACGGGATTCCGTATGTACGATTCCCCTCCGAGATGGATATGGATTTTTACCCGGTAGCGGTTTTCGCCCCTGGAATTGATGCGTTTTTCGATTGTTGCCACGCTGCCCCTCCCGTTTGAGTGTCCCACGGATAAAATGGGACATTTCAGGGACACCGACATTAGAAAAACGGGCGGGAGCCGTCAAAAACAGAACCAAATCAGTGCGCGACAACCCACTGAGGTATAATACTAAATGATTGATATTGCAGAAAAACCAATGGATAGGCGACTGTGTATTGCGCCCATGCTGGACTGGACGGATCGCTACTGCCGCTATTTTCACCGCCTGCTCACGCGCAAGACGCTGCTCTATACTGAGATGATCACCACCGGCGCACTGCTGCACAACGAGCCGGCACGCTTCCTGGATTTCTTCCCCGAGGAGCATCCTCTGGCCTTGCAACTAGGCGGCAGCAATCCCGACGACCTGGCTAAGTGCTGCGGGCTTGCCGAAGAATGGGGCTACGACGAGGTGAACCTGAACCTGGGTTGCCCTTCCGACCGGGTACAGTCCGGCATGTTTGGCGCCTGCCTCATGGCACAACCCGATCGGGTAGCAGAATGCGTAAGTGCAATGCATGACGCCTGTTCCCTGCCCATCACCGCCAAGCACCGCATCGGCATCGACGAACTGGACAGTTATGATCTGCTCACGGCCTTCGTGGAACAACTGTCGGATGCCGGCTGCCGGACCTTCATCATCCACGCCCGCAAGGCCTGGCTGCAAGGCCTCAGCCCCAAGCAGAATAGGGACATCCCCCCCCTGCGCTACGACATCGTGTACCGCTTGAAGCAGGATTTTTCCAACCTGGAGATCATCATCAATGGTGGCATCGCCAGTCTTGAACAGGCAGAACAACAGCTGAAACAGGTGGACGGCGTAATGATCGGCAGGGAAGCCTACCACAACCCCTGGATGCTCGCGGAGGCAGACAGGCGCATCTTCGGCATGGACTGCCAACCGGGAACCCGTCACCAGATCATCGAAGCACTGCTGCCACTGGTGGAAAAGGAATGCGCCCGTGGTATTCCGCTGAAACGCATCACCCGCCACATTCTCGGGCTGTTCCACGGCCAACCCGGCGCGAAGAAATGGCGGCGCTATCTGTCAGAGAACGCCCATCTCCCCGGCGCCGGCCCAGAAGTCCTGAGAACCGCCCTGGATTTGGTGCCTGTTGCGAATTTCCATTGAGCGCAGCGGCATCAGTGATAATATAAGCAACTAAAATAAATTTAATGAGGAACTTCCAATGAGTGTAGAACGCATGGTGCTGGCATTTGCCGGTGTTGCAATTTTGCTGTCCCTGGCGCTGGGCTGGTCCATCAGCCCCATCTTCCACAACCAGAACTGGCTGTGGTTCACGGCTTTCGTTGGCGCCAACCTGTTCCAATCCGCCTTTACCGGATTCTGTCCCCTGGCGATGATCCTGAAGAAGCTCGGCGCAAAACCTGCCGGCGTTTTCTGAGTCCCCTGCCCCTTCTCCCCGGAGAAGGGGTTATTCCGCCATCCGGGCAAACAGGTCATGGGCGTTACTGCCGACGATGTCCACTTCCACGAAATCGCCCGGCTCCACGTCCCAGGGGCCGTCGATGATGACTTGTCCATCGATCTCCGGAGCATCTCCCGGCCCACGTGCCAACACATGGTCGTCATGCACCTCGTCCACCAGAACGATCAGGCGTTCACCCTTCCTGCGCACCAGTTTCTCCGCTGAAATCGTGGCTTGCACTTCCATGAAGCGTTGCAGGCGCTCTTCCTTGATATCCTCCGGCAGCTGATCCGGCAAGGCATTGGCCGCCGCACCAGCCACGGGCGAATAAGCGAAGCAGCCCACCCGATCCAGTTGGGCCTCGCGCAGGAAATCCAGCAGTTCCTCGAAATCCTGTTCCGTCTCACCAGGATAACCGACGATGAAGGTGGAACGAATCACCAGTTCGGGACAATCCCGGCGCCAGTTACCGAGGCGATCCAGCACTTTTTCCGTAGCTGCGGGACGCCCCATGGACTTGAGTATGCGCTCGCTACCATGCTGCAGGGGCATATCCAGGTAAGGCAGGATAGCGCCTTCGGCCATGAGGGGAATCACTTGATCCACCTGGGGATAGGGATAGACATAGTGCAGCCGAATCCATGCCTGCAGTTCTCCCAAAACCTTTGCCAGACTGGCCAGACGAGTCTCCACGGGCTTGCCCTGCACAAAATCCGTCCGGTACCTGAGATCCACGCCATAGGCGCTGGTATCCTGGGACACGACCAGCAGTTCCCGTACGCCGGATTCCACCAGGCGTTCTGCCTCGGCTGCCACTTCGTTCAGCGGGCGGCTGACCAGATCACCACGCAACGACGGAATGATGCAGAACCTGCAACGATGATTGCAGCCTTCGGAAATCTTCAGGTAGGCGTAGTGCCTTGGCGTCAGCTTCACCCCCTGGGGCGGGATCAGGCTGGTCCAGGGATCATGTGGCGGGGGCAGATGCGCATGCACCAGCGCCATGACTTCCTCGTAGGCATGGGGCCCTGTGATGCCAAGCACCTTGGGATATTTGCCGCGAATCTCATCTGCCCGTACACCCAGGCAGCCGGTAACGATGACTTGGCCATTGGCATCCAGGGCCTCGGCGATGGTTTCCAGAGATTCCTCCACCGCCGCATCGATAAAACCACAGGTATTGACGATGACCAGGTTCGCTTCCTCATAACCGGGCACCATGGCATAGCCCTCCGCCCGCAACTGGGTGAGGATACGCTCGGAATCGACCAGGTTCTTGGGACAACCCAGGCTGACAAAACCGATAGCAGAACCCGATTCAGCCATGGAGGAAATCGGTAATGGATACCGCCTGGCTCCGGGCGATTTCTACATTCATGGTTTCCTCCAGGGCGATCTGCCCCTCCTTGATATAGGGCAGCATTTCGGAACAAAGCTGATAGACGATAGCCATGCCATCCCGGTTACGATCACCCTCCGGCAAGGCATTGATATTGTCCACCAGTTCCTGCACATAGCGCTGAAAGATCTCGCCCTGCACCTCCAGGGGCGCCTGCTTGAACTCGTCGGTGAAACTCACCTGCAGTTCCCAGCCCGGCGTTTCCGGCGAATCGATGACGCCGATTTTCAATGGTCCGTTAATGTCCATGTTGTCTCCAGAATATTCGATACTTCCCCCGCAGGGCCAGGAGCCTAGTATATTTTACTGGTTGGGAAATGACAGGATGAATATCCCGATGGTTTCTGCCTGGAAGAAAGGCCAGCTGAACAATTATTC
>DTXR01000552.1 GCA_012962365.1 Chromatiaceae bacterium
CGCCGTTGCTCATCACCAATATGGTGTCCCCTGTCCTGGCATTCGCCCGCAGCAGAGAGATAATTTTCTCCGTCGAGTCCAGCACCCGACACTTGTCACCCAGAGGCGCCATGACTTTCTTTGCATCCCAGTCCAGCGACGCGGGTGAATACAGCAGCACCTCATCCGCGCCCTCCAAGGAAGCAGGCAGTGTGTCTGCATGCACACCCATGCGCATCGTATTGGAGCGCGGCTCCAGCACGGCAAGAATGCGCCCCTCGCCCACCTGCGCCCGCAGCCCTGCCAGGGTGGTGTCGATGGCTGTAGGATGATGGGCAAAATCATCGTAGACCCGGATATCGCCAACTGTGCCACGCAGCTCCATACGGCGTTTCACATTCTCGAACTGTCCCAGGGCATCGATACCCACGGCAACGGGTACGCCTGCATGGCGGGCCGCAGCGAGGGCGGACAGGGCATTGTTGATATTGTGCTCTCCCGTCAGGCTCCAGCTCAATCGACCTGCGTTCCCGCCATCACAGATCACATCGAAGGCGCTGCCATCGGCAGCCGGATTTCCCGCCTGCCAGGCACATTCGGCCTGCGCGGAAAAGTTTTCCACGGGGGTCCAGCAGCCCATCTCCAGCACCGCATCCAGATTGCTATCCCTCTTGGGAGCGACGATCAGCCCCGAGCCGGGCACGGTGCGCACCAGGTGGTGGAACTGGCGCTGGATCTGCGCCAGATCATCGAAAATATCGGCGTGATCGAATTCGAGATTGTTCATCACCAGGGTACGGGGATGGTAGTGAACAAACTTGCTGCGCTTATCGAAGAAAGCGGTATCGTATTCATCCGCTTCCACCACGAAAAACGGCATCTCTCCCAGCCGCGCCGACTGCCCGAAGTTACGTGGCACGCCGCCGATGAGAAAGCCCGGTTCCAGCTTCGCATATTGCAGAATCCAGGCAAGCATGGATGCGGTCGTGGTCTTGCCGTGGGTGCCTGCAACCGCCAGCACCCAGCGCTCCTGCAGCACATGCTCCGCCAGCCACTGGGGGCCTGAGGTATAGGGCAGCCCCTGATCCAGCATGTATTCCACTGCCGGATTGCCGCGGGACAGCGCATTGCCCACCACAACCACATCCGGTACAGGCTGTAGATGGCTTGCGTCCCAACCCTCCATCAGCTCGATGCCGGCAGCTTCGAGTTGCGTGCTCATGGGAGGGTAGACCCCAGCATCAGACCCCGTCACCCGGTGCCCCAGCGCGGTGGCGATCTGAGCGATACCGCCCATGAAAGTGCCGCAGATACCCAGTATGTGAATATGCATGTTGATCGTTGAATTGGCGTCAATGAAGGTATGATACCCCATCCCTCTTCAGAACCCGGTTCATCATGCAGGAATTATTCATCGACAATGCACAACAGCTTCAGAAGTTTGCAGACAAGGCGGCAGACAGCGACTGGCTGGCCGTCGATACGGAGTTTCTGCGCGAACGCACCTACTTCCCCAAACTGTGCCTGATTCAAATAGCCAACGGGGAACTGGCCGCCGCCATCGACCCCCTTGCTCTCGATGATCTCGGCCCGCTGCGGGAACTGCTGATGAACCCGCATATCGAAAAGGTTTTCCACGCCGCCCGCCAGGACATGGAAATCTTCCTCAATGAGTGGGACGTACTGCCCCGGCCGCTGTTCGACACCCAGCCCGCCGCCGCCCTGCTCGGGCTGGGCGACCAGGTGGGATATGGCAAGCTCATCCAGCAGGTTCTCAAGACCGAACTGCCCAAGGATCACTCCCGCACCGACTGGTCACGCCGCCCGCTGGACAAGGCCCAGCTGCGCTATGCACTGGACGACGTTATCTACCTCGGCCAAGCCTACCTGAAGATGAAATCCCAACTCGAACGGGCCGGACGGCTTTCCTGGCTGGACGCGGAATTCAGGACATTGACATCTCGCCAGACCTATTCTCTCGACCCCATGGACATGTGGAAAAAGGTCAAGGGACGCCAGCATATCAAAGGGGTCAAACTGGCGATCCTGCAGGCACTGGCCGCCTGGCGGGAAAAGCAGGCACTGGCAAAAAACCTGCCCAGGCGCTGGATACTAAAGGACGATGTACTGCTGGAAATTGCCCGGCGCGCCCCAAAGAACACCCAGGAACTGGAACACGTCCGCGGCGTCGAGACGGGCTTTGTGAAAAAAAGCGGCAAGACCATACTCGAGCTGATCGAAAAGGCCAGACAACTGCCGAAAGACCAATGGCCCAGAGACAAACACCCCACTACCCGTCCCACACCACAACAGGAAGCCACACTGGATCTGCTCGGCGCCGCCCTGCGCCTCATCGCCCAC
This sequence comes from Chromatiaceae bacterium, assembly GCA_012962365.1. Lineage (GTDB taxonomy): Bacteria > Pseudomonadota > Gammaproteobacteria > Chromatiales > Chromatiaceae > Thiolapillus. The sequence continues at coordinate 2,341 of DTXR01000552.1, forward strand.
GAAGCCGGGCTGTCTCCCCAGGTCATCGCCAGCCGCAAGGATCTTCTCGCGTTGCTGAACAACGAAGAAAACAGCCCGCTGCTACGAGGCTGGCGGAAATCCCTGGCCGGGGAACCGTTGCAGGAACTGATTGCAGGGAAAAGCCAGGTGGTTATTGAACAAGGAATGGCGACATTCAGGGCCGTCTGACTCTGGCTCAATCATTTTTGGA
>DTXR01000553.1 GCA_012962365.1 Chromatiaceae bacterium
CCAGGATCAGATAAGGGAAGACGCCTAGTCCCGGCGCCACGAAACTCCACAACAACGCCTTTGTCGCGGGCCAGTTCCAGTATGGCGACGACGCCGGCATCGTCAGGAATCTCGAAAGCCGAAGGGTATTTGACCTGCTGATTACGCCCGAACTTGACGGTACCCAGACCCAACGGGCTGACGCGGATACCCGTGTTTCCCAGATCCCTCAGTTCCATGTCTGCACCTTTTCCCAGGGAAGCTTCGCCAGTACAGGCTTGGGCAGGGGCAGGTCGAATGCTGCATTCCCTGAAGGGTACAGCCCTTCCTTCTCAAGCCGGGTCAGCACCTGGTTCGCCAGCCGAGGGGCGAAGGCCAGTTTCGTTGGCCAGGCCACCAGCGCGTCGTTGGTGATTCCGAGATAGCTTTCCTGGGGGCGCCTGCCCCCTGGCGTGGCGACTTCCGCCCGCGCAATGCGCAGGGTGGCCCAGGCTGCAGAAGCAGTATCCACCCAGGGCAGCAACTGGGCGAGTTCGGCTTTGGCCGCCCTTATCTGCGCTTCCCAGTTGCGCTCTACCCCTTGTTCGGCGAGCTGCCCCCCCAGATACCAGACATGTTCGCCATCACTCGCAGGATAGCTGGTAATGGTCAGACGGGGATTGGCGCTGGCGCCCAGGCAATGCGCAAAAACTGGGGGCAGCCGGCCCTTCAGCATGACCATGTGCAGGGGGCGTTTTTGCATTTCAGGCTTGGCCATGCCCCAGGTGGTCAGCAATGTCCTGTTGCCCTCACCGGCAGCAAAGAGGATACGTCCGGGCTGCAGCTGGAAATCTCCCAAATGCACTCTGCCCTTTTCGACCTTGAGTGCCGCCGGATCATATTGCCAACAATAGGGCTTGGCCTGATCGGCCAGCATCTGCATCAGGGCGGCGGTATCCAGCACGGGCTCCTGCAGCTCATAGAGGCTGCCGTGAAAATCCGGCGCATCGAATGGGGGAGGCATACCCTGCCTCTCCACCGGCTTGACACGACTGCGCATCAGTTTGCTGGCAAACAACCCCGCCACGCCGGACGTGAGATTCCCGCTGGACCACAGGTACTGGTGTTCTGACAAAAGCCGCACGCCGGAAAGGTCCAGCTCACCCCGGCCCTGCAAACAGTCCCGCCAGATGCCGGGCATGTCGGCGATAGCCTGGGCAGACCCACTCAGCTTACCCTTGAGGGCATATTTGGTGCCGCCATGAATGATCCCCTGGGAGGCGATTGACTGCACCCCGCCCAATGCAGCAGATTCCAGAAGCAAAGCGCTGTATCCCGCCTGGCGAGCGCGCAGCAGGGTCCACAGCCCGGCAATGCCTCCACCGAAAATCAGCAGATCGGGGGAAAAGCTGCTCACGAACCCTGTTTGATGCTGTCCACGATCGAGGTAGTGGAAACCCCGTCGATATAGGAAAGCACCCGAACCTCGCCACCAGCCTCGCGCACACAGCCGGCTCCGGGGATGGCATCAGGATCGTTGTCGCCCCCTTTCACCAGCAGGTCGGGCTTGAGGCGGCAGATCAGGCGCTCGGGCGTTTCTTCGGCAAAAGGCAGCACCCAGTCCACGAATCCCAGGGCGGCGAGCACATGCATGCGATTCTCCAGAGGATTCACCGGCCGTTCGGGCCCCTTGAGCTGGCGCACGGTTTCGTCCACGTTGACCGCCACCACCAGCCGGTCACCCAGCTTGCTCGCCTGCTCCAGATAGGTGACATGCCCCGCATGCAGGAGGTCGAAACAGCCGTTGGTGAAGACGATACGCTCACCCCGGTCACGGGCGGCATCCACCAGCAGCAACAGATCTTCCTCGGATACCACGCCATGCTCGGCAAGACGCTGTTCCAGCAGACCCCGCTGCAGCTCCCGGGCACTGACGCTGGCCGTTCCCAGCTTGCCCACCACGATGCCGGCAGCCAGGTTGGCAAGCGCGGTTGCCGCTTCCACCGGTTGACCGGCTGCCATGGCCACGGCCAGCGTGGCGATGACGGTATCACCGGCGCCGGTAACGTCGAATACTTCCCGGGCCCGCGTGGGCAGATGGTGAACTTGCTGATCGCTAGCTGCGAGGCTCATGCCCTGTTCACCCCGGGTAACAAGCAGATGAGACAGCTCACAGTCCTCGATCAGTTTGAAGGCCGCAGCTTCCAGCTCGGCGTTGTTGCCGCAGGCCCCAGCGACGGCCTCGAATTCCGACCAGTTGGGCGTGATCAGCGTCGCTCCCTTGTAGCGGGAGAAATCCCGCCCCTTGGGATCGAGCAGCAC
>DTXR01000554.1 GCA_012962365.1 Chromatiaceae bacterium
ACATTACGTTCCGCCGAGTCCTGAAGTTTGGTTGAATAAATTTTATCAGCCATTGTGAGTTTCTCCTGTGATTCAGTTAAGCAGTGGCCGCTGCAGCGGTAGAACTACGCTGGGCGGATGCCTGACGAATGGTCATGATCACGTTGTAGAGCATGATGACACCACCTGAGAAGAAGATCATGCCACCGATGGCGCGCATGGCGTAATAGGGGTGCATGGCCGCTACAGATTCGGCAAAGGTGTAGGTCAGGGTGCCGAACTCGTCATAGTCACGCCACATCAGACCTTGCATGATGCCGGAGACCCACATGGCAGTGATGTATACAACCGTGCCGATGGTGGAGGTCCAGAAGTGGACGTTTACCAGCTTGGCGGAGTACATCTTGGTGCCCCACAGCTTTTCCACCAGGTGGTAAAGTGCACCGGCAGAGACCATCGCAACCCAACCCAGCGCACCGGAGTGTACGTGGCCTACGGTCCAGTCGGTGTAGTGGGAGAGCGCGTTGACTGTCTTCGCAGACATGACCGGGCCTTCGAAGGTGGACATGGCATAGAAAGCCAGAGACATGATCATGAAACGCAGGATGTAGTCGGTACGCAGCTTGTCCCAGGCGCCGGAAAGGGTCATCATGCCGTTGATGGCGCCACCCCAAGAAGGAATGATCATGGCCAGGGAGATGGCTGCGCCTACGGAGCCGGTCCAGTCAGGCAAGGCAGTGTACTGCAGGTGGTGAGCGCCCAGCCAGACATAACCGAACATCAGTGCCCAGAAGTGCAGTACGGACAGACGGTAGGAAAATACAGGACGGTTGGCCTGCTTGGGTACGAAGTAATACATGATGCCCAGGAAGCCTGCGGTCAGGTAGAAGCCCACGGCGTTGTGACCCCACCACCACTGGATCATGGCGTCCTGTACGCCAGAGAAGATGGAGTAGGATTTGAACATGCTGACGGGAATAGCCAGGCTGTTAACCACGTGCAGATAGGTAATCATCACGAACATGCCCATGAAGAACCAGTTGGACACGTAGATATGGCTGGTCTTGCGCTTGGCCACGGTCATGATGAAGTTCAGGCCGAAGGAGAGCCAGACAACTGCGA
>DTXR01000555.1 GCA_012962365.1 Chromatiaceae bacterium
CCCTCTGAACCCACGGATTCAGGAATGAAAAAACAATGTCTTTGGACGGGATTATTGTGGTTTAATGCCAACAATGAAAGATGATGTCTGATCTGGAAGGGAAGATTGCCAGTTATCTGCAGCGATGCCGGGAATTGGTGGAGCTGGAAGGTGGGGCTGGCTGCCTGCAATTGGATTCCATCGTGTTCGATATCCTGGAAGAAAGTGCCAGGGAAGTCATCATAGCCGTGCGTTTCATCGAGGTGGTGCCGGATGCGCGGGAGTCCGGCATGGGGCATGTGGACAGATTCGGGCGCTTGCGCCTCGAACTGAATGAATTTGGAGAAATTTCCTCGGCATCTGTTTGCTGAGACAGGAAACATGTTTTTATGAGCTCCCCACAATCGGGCTTGTTTGAGGGCAACACATCGACCGAAGATACGCCAGCCGCCAAGGCCGGGCGTCCGAGGGGAAGTTCTTGGGTGCTGCTCATGGTGCTGGCATTGTATGGCCTGCTTGCCGTACTGGTTGTTTTCAATGGCTATCAGGAATACCAGTCCCTGAAAGCTGCCGCGACTTCAGCCTCATCGTTGGATGCCGTGTTATACCGGGTTGTTCTGACCCACGGGCTATTGCTGGTGCTAATGCTCATCGCCCCGTCGATACTCATGTATGTGCTGGTTGACCGGGAGAAAGAATTAGAGCGCATGCAGCTCCAGCATGAAGCGCTACAGTCCCAGCTTCGTTACCAGAGTTTTCACGATCCCCTGACCTCCCTGCCAAACCGTATGCTGTTGGAAGAGCAGCTCAACAACAGGATCGCCACAGCCAGACGTACCGGTAAACGCTTTCTGTTCCTGCTGGCCAGTCTGACCGACTTCAAGCGCATCAACAAGAACCTGGGCTATGAAATCGGGGATGATGTGCTGCGCATCCTGGCGCAGAATATCGTGAATGGCTTGCGGGATGCTGACGCCGTGGCACGGTTCGACGGCGACGTGTTTGCTGTGATTGCCGATATAAACGAAAAGTCCGAAGCTAATATCATCGCCCGCAAGGTGCAGAATGCACTGTCCCGACCCATCGACGTGGCAGATTCACCACTCACGGTGACTGCCGCCATTGGTGCCGCGATCTTCCCCGATCAGGGTGAGGACATGGCCGTTTTGATCAAGCATGCGGACAATGCCGTCACCAAGGCCCGACGGTCTGCCGGCACCAACAACATCGTGTTTTCGGAAGAAGATGCCAGTAGCAGCATGGACAGGCTGGCGTTGATCACCGGCATAAAGGACGCCATGCTGGCGGGTCACCTGAGCATGGTTTATCAACCCAAGTTGACGCTCACCGCACCCGATACCCACAGCTTCGAAGCCTTGCTGCGCTGGCAACACCCTGAGCATGGTCTGTTGCCCTGTGATATGTACATTCCGCTGGTGGAGCAGACGCGCCATATACTCGACCTGACGCATTGGACCGTGGAAAATGTCTTTTCCACGCAGCGCGACCTGATGGAAAAGGGTGTGAATGTCAGTATTGCCGTCAATCTTTCCGCCCGTGTGCTGGATGAAGACGGTTTCCCGCTGTGGGTGGAGCGCATGATCACTCAGTACGGACTCAACCCCGCGTCAGTGCGCTTTGAGATCACGGAAAGTGCCATCATGCAGGATTCCGAGCGAGCGCTGCAGGTGCTGTTGCAACTGGCTGCCATCGGCGTGGGGTTGAGCATCGATGATTTTGGTGTGGGTCATTCCTCCCTCGCCTATCTCTCCCGTCTGCCGGTGGATGAGCTCAAAGTGGACAAGAGTTTTGTCATCAACATGATCAAGTGGGAAAGTGACCGGGCGATCGTTCGGGCGACCATCAGCCTCGCCCACGACCTGGGCATGAGCGTCGTGGGAGAGGGTGTGGAAGACATGGATCAGGCAGCCATGTTGCGGGAAATGGAGTGTGACATGCTGCAGGGTTACTACATTAGCCATCCTTTGAGTGAGGAACAGCTGCAACAATGGATCTCCTCTCAAGCTGCCTGAGTATCTTAACTTTCTGATTAAAAAAGAAAAATATCCTATTATTGCGGATCGTCAATGAGCAGTTTCTGAATAATTCCGGTTGACCTAAATAAGCATCCTCTGTTATACATAACGGGTTTTTACCCGTCATAACAAAGGCGGTATCGTAAACGTAACGTAGAATTAACGGAGTTGGGAAATGAAAAAAATGATTGTAATCGCTGCGCTGGTGGCTGGTTTGGGTTCTTTCGGTTCTGCCATGGCGGCAGGTGACGCAGCAGCGGGCAAGGTAAAAGCCGCCGTATGTGCGGCCTGCCATGGCGCCAACGGCGTCAGTGCCAACGCCCTGTGGCCGAACCTGGCCGGCCAGAAAGCCGACTATATGCTGAAGCAGATGAAAGCCTTCAAGGATGGCACTCGTAAGGATCCGCTGATGTCTCCACAGGCTGCCCAGCTGTCTGATCAGGACATGGAAAACCTGGCTGCGTATTTCTCCAGCCTGAAGTGAGTCAAACGAAAAACAGGGGGCCTTTTTGTGCTCCCTGTTTTTTTGTAAACCAATTTAAGAATTTTGGAATGTACTTGGAGTATGAAATGAAAAAAGCACTGTTGATTGCTTCTTTTGTGGCTATGGCTGTTTCCGGTGTTGCGCAGGCAGCAGGCGATGCAGCCGCAGGCAAGACCAAATCAGCCGCCTGTGCTGCCTGTCACGGTGCTGACGGCAACAGTGGCGCGAATCCGCTTTGGCCCAAACTTGCGGGCCTGCATCCCAAGTACATCAAGAAGCAGCTGCATGATTTCAAGGCGGCCAAGCGCAAGGATGCCACTATGGCGCCCATGGCTGCCCCCCTGAAGGAGCAGGATATTGAGGATCTGGCCGCTTATTTTTCCAGCCAGACGCGCACCATAGGCGAAGCGGCTGCTGATAAGGTTCAACTGGGCCAAAGCCTGTACCGTGCCGGCAGCAGCAACGGTGCCCCTGCCTGTACCGGCTGTCATGGCCCTGCGGGCGGTGGTAACGGCGCGGCAAACTTCCCCGGCATCAGCGGCCAGAGCGCTGCCTATGTGGCGAAGCAGCTCAAGGATTTCCGTTCCGGCGCACGCAGCAACGACATGAACAGCATGATGGCCGGTGTGGCTTCCAAACTGACGGACAAGGAAATCGACGCAGTTTCCCAGTACGTGCAGGGGCTGCACTGATACGCCAAAGTTATCCCTGGCTGATTCAGCCCTACAGGAAGCCCCGCCTGCATCCGCCTGCGGGGTTTTTTGTGGCTGCGGGAATGTGGTTTCTGTCTCGGTTTGGCGCGGGAAGTTAATGAATCATATGACTTGCCGTTATATGTCTATGAAACAGTGCAACCATTCCTGCAGGAAAGAGACAATGAATCATAAAACCGCTATTGTCCATGTGGGCATCATCGTATCACTGTGCCTTGCTTTCGGGACAACCACTGTCGTTCATGCAGAGGAATCCCTCGATGCTTATCTGGATACGCCGCTTGAAGACCTGCTGAGTATGGAGGTGACCTCGGTAGCCAAGAAGAAACAGCCCCTCAATGAGGTGGCTGCGGCTATTTTCATTCTCACCAGTAACGATATCCGTCGTTCGGGCGCCACTTCCATTCCAGAGGCTTTGCGACTGGCGCCGGGTATCCAGGTAGCCCGCATCGATGCCAACAAGTGGGCGATCAGCAGCCGGGGGCTTAACAATCAGTTTGCCAACAAGTTGCTGGTAATGATCGATGGCCGTACCGTTTATACGCCGACTTTCTCTGGCGTTTACTGGGATGTACAGGATACCCTGCTCGAAGATATCGATCGCATCGAAGTGATTCGCGGCCCGGGTGCCACGGTTTGGGGCGCCAACGCGGTGAACGGGGTGATAAACATCATTACCCGGGATGCTGCCCGAACCGAAGGTGGCTATTTCACCGCAGCAGCAGGTGCCAATGAAGAAGCTTTCACAGGATTTCGATACGGTACGGCCCTTGGGGATCACGCCTCCGCCCGCGTATATCTGAAATACAATGACCATGGGCCATCCTGGATACCTACGGGTGAAGGAGAGGATGACTGGAGCAGTCGGCGAGCCGGTTTTCGTGCCGACGGACGTCTGTCGGAAAACGATTTGTGGACCTTCCAGGGTGACATCTATGATTCTGATGAGAACCAGCTGGTTCTCGAGTGGAAGGATCCTGCCGATCCAGCCAATGCCTCCTATGCGCCCTTTTATGCCGTTCCTGGTGTGCGGGATGAGGTGGACGCCTCCGGATGGAACCTGCTGGGGCGCTGGGAACATGTCGCGTCAGCGGATTCCAATATGCTGCTGCAGGTCTATTTGGACCACACGGACAGGTCGGAGCTGATTCTCGGCCAGGTACATGACACCCTGGATATCGATTTCAATCACCAGTTCCGGCCGTTGCCCGCCCATGATTTCATCTGGGGGCTGGGATACCGGCGTATTCGTGACGATTTCGACAACACCTTCCTTGGCAGCATGATGCCAAAAAGCAGCAGACGGGATATCTACAGTGCATTTCTGCAGGATGAAATCGAGCTGGTGCCGGGTCGGTGGCGACTGATCCTTGGCTCCAAATTCGAGCATAACGACTACACGGGATTCGATGTGCAGCCCAGTGGCCGCTTGCTGTGGACGCCGGATGCGCGCAATACGGTCTGGGGGGCTATTTCCCGGGCAGTGAGAACCCCTTCGCGGCTTGAGCGCGGTTCTCAGGTGGTGTCCATCATCGTTCCTGCCATACCGCCATTCCTGCCTCAACCTACGGTGCGCTATTCCCTCGGTAACGAGGATTTTGATTCAGAGAAATTGCTGGCTTATGAGCTGGGTTATCGCGTCTATCCCCGTGAAGACCTGTCTGTGGATCTTTCCCTTTTCTACAATGATTACGATGATCTGCAGTCCTTTAGATCCGCCCAGCCTCAGAATCCGCTCTCGGATGTGATTTTCGACAATGAGATGACTATGAGCAGCTACGGAATGGAAATGGTTGTCGATTGGTGGCCACAGGACTGGTGGCGCCTGCAAACCAGCTACAGCTATCTGCATCTGTCGGTATCACTGGACGCGGACAGTCGTGATCCCGACAACAACAATACCGTGGTAGAGAGTTCCAGCCCGAACCATCAGCTTTCAATCCGCTCCATGATGAACCTGAGGGACGACCTCATGCTGGACATGTGGTTGCATTATGTCGATGAGCTGGAACGTACAGCCTATTCCCGCGTTGATTCTGCTGTGCCCGCCTACACCAGTTTCAATGTCCGTCTCGCCTGGACGCCGGCAAAGAATGTGGAATTGTCTCTGGTGGGACAGAACCTCTTCGATGATCACCATCCCGAATTCGTGAGTGAAAATTTCCTGGTTCCCACGGAAGTCGAACGTTCCTGGCTGGCCCAGCTGCGCTGGGATTTCTGACCTTGAGCCGACCTGGAGAAACAAAGCTGTCTGAATCGATGATGCAGCGAAGAGGTGTATGAGCATCAACAGGAACAAGGAACATGAAGTCACCCCAAAACGGCTGGTCTGTACAGGCGTATGGTTGTCTGTTGCCATGAAAGCCTCTGTAGCAGAGGCGTGCGTGGGCGAGAGTTATCCCATGCCTGTTGAAGTCGATAGCGCCCTCCTTGCCCAAGAGCTCTGGCGCTTCTGATGGGCGGATCTGAAACAAGGGCTGAGCGGTGACCAGCATGCAGCGAGCCTGTTTCAGCAATCTCTGGCATGGCGTTTGGCTGGTGATGTTGTCGTTGGCCCTGGTGCCTCTCGACAGCTATTCTGCCGGCCCGGATTCTGCAGAATACAAGCTCAAGGCAGCCTTGATTTACAAGTTGACCGGATTCATCGAATGGCCAAAGAGCAGCCTGAAAGGCAGGAAGTTCGGCATCTGTGTCCTGGGTCGGGATGATTTTGGTGATGCACTCGATGCTCTGGAGGCCCGTAGAGTGGGTAACCAGACGATTCATGTCCGGCGTTTCGTTCAGTCCGAGGCGGTGGATGCAGCAAGCTGCCAGATTCTGTTTGTCAGCGAGTCCAAGCGCCCCTTCCTGAGAACGATCCTCCATTCATTGGCGCATTATCCCATTCTGACAATCGGGGACGTGAAACAGTTTGCGGAAAGCGGCGGCATGATCGAATTTGTGCGTGGCTATAAACGTATCGGTTTCAAGATCAATCTGCAGCAGGCCAGCAAGGCTGGCCTGAAGATCTCGGCGCCGCTGCTCGACCTGTCCACCATCGTGGACACAGCACAACCCTGAGTAGCTTGCTACTGTACCGGAGTATTCCCTGTCTCCAGCGCCTCGTCCAGCCACTCGATCCAGTGCCTGACAGGCCGTTCAGCCTTTTCCTGAAGATGCAGCAGGCAGCCGATATTGGCCGTAGCGATCACCTCGCCGCCTGCTTTTTCCAGTTGCAGCAGCTTGTTTTCACGCAGCGTCCCTGACAGCTTTGGCTGGGTGATGGAATAGGTGCCGGCCGAGCCGCAACACAGGTGCGCATCTTCCGGTTCACGCACATCGAAGCCCGTTTCCCGCAGCAGCGCTTCTGTATGACCCTGGCCTTTTAGGCCATGCTGCAAGGTGCAGGGGCTATGGAAGCTGATGGTGGGGGCGTCTTCCGGGACGCGAAGTGCCGATATATCCTGTTTTGCAAGAAATTCGCCGATCTCCATGCAATAGGGTTGAAGGCGTAGCGATTTGTCGTGATATTTACTGTTTTCAGGGAACAGCAGCGGGTATTCCTTTATCTCCAGCGCGCAGGCGCTGGCGGTCACGACCAGAGCTTCTGCTCCTTCATCGATAAGCGTCAGCCAGCGGTCGATGTTGTTTTGCGCCATGTTGCGAGCGGTTTCGATGTCATCGAGGTGGTGATTTACCGCGCCGCAGCAGGATTCGCCAGTTGCATCGAGGGATTGAATACCCAGCCGCTGCAATATCCTGCGGGTGGCCGCGTTGATGGAAGTGGCGACGACAGATTGCACGCAGCCCTGAAACAGGATGATCTTGCGGTGACAGTTCTGTGGCTGCAATGCCTGTTGGGCCTTGTTGTCAGCATCCGGAATTTTATGGCGCAATGCGAGAGGCAACAGAGGACGGAACAGGCGGGCGGCCCGGAACATTGGCGCCAGCCGCCGGGGGTAGGGCAATGTCGCTCTGAGTATGTGGCGCAGACTGCGTTGGGCAAATGGCAGGGGCGCCAGTTCGTAGGCGAGGTGGCGACCGACGTGCAGCAGACGCAAATAATGGACACCGGAAGGGCAGGTGGTTTCGCAGGAGCGGCAGCCCAGGCAGCGATCCAGGTGCGTACGGGCATCCTTACCGGCCTGACCGGTTTCCAGGATCTGCTTGATCAGATAGATGCGCCCCCGGGGACCGTCCAGTTCGTTTCCCAGTAGCTGATAGGTCGGGCAGGTGGCGGTGCAGAAACCGCAATGGACGCAGCGGCGCAGAATGGCCTCGGCTTCCTGCAGGGCTACCGATGGGGTGATGCTTTTACTGATATGGGTTTCCATCAGCTTACAGTTCCGGATACAGGCGGCCAGGATTGAATATGCCCTTCGGGTCGAAGGCCTGCTTGAGTTGCTGGTGCTGCCTCATCAAGACCGGCGTCAAGGGTTGGAATGGGCCGTTGCTGAATGCGCTGGCATGTCCACCGGCAGCGGCAGCGATTTTCTGTATGTCGGCAGCGGGCGCTGCGCTGAGCAGCCAGCGCTGGGCGCCACCCCAGTCCAGCAGATAATTGCCGGGCAGTGCCAGTTTGCCCGTTGCGCGGGGCAGAGACAGCCGCCACAGGGGAAGCTCACTGGTGAAAAAGGGCAGCTTTTGCTCCTTCAGATCCTGCCAGAAGGGGGGATTTTCCAGTGCTTCGCCGCCAATCTGTTTGCGCGCATGCTCCACTGCGCCAGGTGTACCGCTGAGCCTGATCCACAGTTTTCCATCATGCCAGGCGGCGCCACTCAGGGGTAAGGGCTGGCGGTTCCAGCGAATGAATTTTTGCAGCGCTGATGCTTCATCGTCCTGTTGGCAGAGGGTGATCTCCCGGCGAGGTGCGGGGATGGTCTTGATGCTCAGTTCCAGCAACAGTCCCAGGCTGCCAAATGCACCGCATTGCAAGCGGGAAACGTCGTAGCCGGCCACGTTCTTGATCACCTCGCCACCGAAATGCAGGAGCTTGGCCTCGCCGTTGATCAACCGGCAGCCCAGCACGAAATCCCGTGCCGCGCCTCGCCACGGACGCGATGGCCCCGACAGGCCGCTGGCGATGGCGCCGCCCAGGGTCGCGCTCGACGAAAAATGCGGTGGCTCGAAAGGCAGCATCTGCGCACTGCGCGCCAGCAGGGTTTCGATTTCAGCCAGGCGGGTGCCGGCGCGGGCGCGGATGAACAGCTCTTCCGGCTGGTAGTCGATGATGCCGGTCAGTTTAGTGGTGGAAATGTATGAGTCGGTTTCCCTGGGCTGCCCCAGAAAATGCTTGCTGCCGCCGCCCTGAATAGTGAGCGTTCTGCCTTGCTCGAAGGCTTCCAGGATTTGCGCCTGCAATGCCTGCATCAGAAGCGCTCGAGTTCCGGGAAAGGCAGTTTCCCGTTGTGTACATGCATGGCGCCCAGTTCGGCGCAGCGGTGCAGGGTGGGAATGGCTTTGCCGGGATTGAGCAGCCCTTTGGGGTCGAAAGCCGTTTTGATGGCGTGAAATTGGGTCAGTTCCAGCGCCTGGAACTGCACGCACATTTGGTCGATCTTCTCGCTGCCTACGCCGTGCTCGCCGGTGATGGTGCCACCGACCTCCACGCACAGGCTGAGGATATCGCCACCAAAACGCTCGGCCTTTTCCAATTCTCCCGGTTTGTTTGCATCATAGAG
>DTXR01000556.1 GCA_012962365.1 Chromatiaceae bacterium
CCGGGGCATATTTTCCCTCTCATGGCTCAGCCCGGTGGCGTGCTGGTAAGGGCGGGGCATACCGAAGCCGGTTGTGATCTGGCGCGTCTGGCCGGCTTGAGCCCCACTTCGGTGATCGTGGAGATTCTCAATGAAGACGGCACCATGGCGCGCCGCCAGGATCTCGAGGTTTTTGCAAAGGAGCATGATCTCAAGATCGGCACCATCGCCGACCTCATCGAATACCGGGTGCGCAACGAAAAGACCGTGGAACGCATCAACGAATGCCTGCTGCCCACGGCAGCCGGGGATTTCCGCGTCATCGCCTATCAGGATGTGGTGGACAACGAAGTGCACTTGGCCTTGGTGAAAGGCATCATCAGGGAAGACGAACCCACATTGGTGCGTGTGCATGTGCAGAACAGCTTGTGCGATCTGCTGGGAAGCACTTATCCTGAATGTGGCTGGCCTTTACAGAATGCTATGAAGCAGATTGAGCACGAGGGCCGTGGTGTCGTGGTGATACTGCGTAACCATGATACGGCGCGTGATATCGTGCAGCGTATCCAGGCCTGCCAGCTTAAGGGGGCCGACGGTGGGCTGCCCATCGATCATGGAAAGATCAAGGACAAGGAACTGCGTACCTTTGGCGTGGGTGCGCAGATCCTCATCGACCTGGGTGTAAAGAAAATGCGCGTCATGAGCGCGCCCAAGCATTTGCACGCTCTGGCCGGCTTCCACCTGGAAGTAACCGAATTTGTCGATTTTGAACTCCCTGAAGAAAAGGAGTAACCCTATATGAGTATCAAGACCATTGAAGGAAACCTGATTGCCAAGGGCGGGCGTTTCTGTCTGGTGGTGGCGCGCTGGAACAGCTTTGTCGTGGATGCCCTGGAAGCAGGCGCCATCGATACCCTCAAGCGCCATGGCGCGAGTGAAGAGGACATCAGCGTAGTGCGTGTGCCCGGCGCCTTCGAAATGCCGGTGGCGCTGGACAAGGTGGCTGCATCCGGTGACTACGATGCCGTTATCGCATTGGGCGCAGTGATCCGTGGCGGCACACCCCATTTCGAGTACGTGGCGGGCGAGGCGGTAAAAGGCATGGCCCAGGTTTCTCTCAACCATGGTGTGCCCATCGCCTTTGGTGTGCTGACGGTGGACACCATCGAACAAGCCATTGAACGTGCCGGTACCAAAGCAGGTAACAAGGGCGGCGAAGCCGCAGCATCCGCTATCGAAATGGTTTCCCTGTTGCGCCAGTTGTGAGCAAGAAACGCAGTAAAGCCCGCAGTCTCGCCACCCAGGCCATCTACCAGTGGCAGGTGGCCGGTGCGAATGTGGGAGAAATCATCGAAAGCTTTCTCGCCGAGCATCAGAACAGCAGTTTTCAGGTCGATTACTTTCGTGATCTGGTGCGCGGTGTACCCGGCCAGCTGGATGTGCTGGACAAAGGGCTGCAACCCCTGCTCGACCGTCCCGTGGAAGAGGTGGATCTGGTCGAACGTGCCATCTTGCGCCTGGGAGCCTACGAGCTGTTGAAACACCCTGAAGTGCCTTACCGGGTCGTGATCAACGAGTGGGTGGAGCTGGCCAAGATCTTTGGCGCCGACAAGGGACACCGCTATATCAACGGCGTGCTGGACAAACTGGCACACGAGCTGCGTGCCGTGGAAATTGCCGCCAGGAAGCGTGGCTGAATTCGCGCTGATCGAGCGTTACTTTTCCAAACTGTCCCGGCCGGGGCGGGATGTGCTGCTGGGGGTAGGGGATGACTGCGCCCTGCTTCAGCCGCCATCCGGGCAGCAACTTGCCATGACCATGGATACCCTCATTGCAGGGCGGCACTTTTTCCCTGATGTCGATCCTATTGCCTTGGGACACAAATCCCTGGCGGTAAACCTCAGTGATCTTGCCGCCATGGGGGCGGCACCTGCCTGGGCGTTGCTTTCCCTGACCATGCCAAAAATCGACGATGCCTGGCTGCAGGGATTCGTACAGGGCTTTACCGCCCTGGCCGGACGCTTTGGTGTAACGCTGGTTGGGGGCGATACCTGTCAGGGTGATCTGAGCATCACCTTGCAGCTCACCGGCTTCGTGGATGCACAACGCAGCATGCGGCGTTCCAGCGCTAAACCCGGCGACCTGGTGTTTGTTACGGGTACCCTGGGCGATGCGGCCCTGGCGCTGAGCCTGCTGCAGGCCGGAAAACATCCTGGTGAACTGCGAAATCGACTGGAAAAGCCTCAGCCTCGCGTAAGCGAGGGAAGAGCGCTGGCGGAACTGGGCGTGCGCACCTGCATCGACATGTCTGATGGCCTGGTGGCCGATCTGGGACATATCTGCAGGCAAAGCCAGTGCGCCGCACGTATCGAAGTGAATCAGCTTCCTCTTTCGCCGGGCGTCAGTGCTTATGTGAGCGAGACCGGCGATCTGACCCCTGTGGTTGCCGGGGGAGACGACTATGAATTGTGCTTTACTCTCCCGCAGACCCTGCGTGGCGGCTTGGACGAGTTGCCGCTCCAATGCACCTGCATCGGCGAGATTCTGACGGGCGAGGGTGTGGCGCTGGTACAGGCAAACGGCAGCAGTTTACCGCTGCCAAGGGCCTGGGAGCATTTCGCCTCGTGAGTAATCTGCCGGCGCCCAATCTGAAGAATCCCATACACCTGCTGGCTTTCGGTTTTGGCTCCGGCTGCGCCCCCGTTGCGCCAGGCACCTTCGGTACGCTGATGGCGGTGTTGCTGTATCTGCCTCTGTCACGCTTGCCTCTGATGTCCTATCTGCTGGTGCTGGCAGTGGTGATTCTGTCGGGTATCTGGTTATGTGGGCGGGCAGCGGCTGACTTGAAAGAACATGATCATCCCGGTATCGTCTGGGATGAATTTGCGGGTTTCTTTGTTACCATGATCGCAGCGCCTTCCGGTTGGGCATGGATAGTGGCCGGTTTTTTGCTGTTCCGCTTGTTTGATATTTGGAAGCCCTGGCCCATCCGGGTGCTGGATCGCCGCGTCAGCGGTGGTTTCGGGATTATGGTGGATGACCTGCTGGCCGGCGTCTA
>DTXR01000557.1 GCA_012962365.1 Chromatiaceae bacterium
CGGGCATTCCCGGGCTACCTGCTGCCGCAATTAGCAATAAAATTACCAAGATAACTAATTTATCGAATCAGCTAGCCCCAAAGAGTGTAAAACCTGCGATTTCGGCACAGAAACAAGCTGGCCATATTCCAGGCACACCTCAAAATGCTAATCGTCTCAAGCAAGGTAAGCCGACATCATCTTTCTTCGGAGAAAAAAGCGGAAATCGCTTAACTCAACAAGCTTTCGAGAAAGGAAAACCAGTTCCCGGTCGTCCGAATGCCAGGGAACATGATTTTGGAGTATCTACAGGAACTGGACCAAATGGTGGCATGCAATTACGGGTTCGTGTTCATCAGGATTCCAAAGGTCGTATTCATGATCATCCCTCTGGGCCAGAGAGGTTTTGATTGTGGTTACTCAAAATCGACACGATTTGCTGGATGTGATTAAGCGCAATTACAAGTCGTTGGAGCGGCCAGATTTTTCATTTGTCAGTAGAGCTATTTCTTCAAAGGCATATGATGCATTGATTAAGAATTTGCGTGATTTATTTGATGTAGAGGAAATAACAGATTCAAATGATGATGTTAGTTTTCGATATGTTGTTTCCAAATCAAATAACCAGTGGATAGTCGAACTTTCAATGCTTGGGCGATATGCAACCGTACTTAGAGTTTTGCAACCTGGGCAAACAGAACTTGTTAGTCAAAATACCTCCGCACCGGAGGATAAAGATATTATTTCGTTACTTCTTGAAAATCAGTTTGAAATTCTTGGAAAAGATAAGCTGGAGCAGCCTGTAGCTCTAAAATTGTTTAACACAGAACCGGAAAACACATGTATTTATCAGGCGTTATTTTCTGATATAGATGTGCTCCCCTGGAAAGTTTAGCTTCAAAATGAACTCAATACTTCGTGAGAACAAAAGGGGTCAGTGAGAACAAAAGAGGTCAGAGCCCTTAGATAAACAAAAGGGTTCTGACCCCTTTCTTATAATCATACAACCGTTTTCCCGGACAGCGGGCTTGCCGGGAAGAATAGCCCATCCAGGTGCCCGAACATCCCAGAACTGTGAACAGCTGCGCAA
>DTXR01000558.1 GCA_012962365.1 Chromatiaceae bacterium
CTTCGGCGGCATCTTCGAAGGCTGCTGGCTCTACAACGGCTTCAGCCCCATCTTCGCCCTACAGCGCCGCGGCCTGATGAAAGGCACCGCCGAACAGTTCCAGTACATCATGCGAGATGAAGTGTTGCATGCCTCCTTCGGCATCCGCGTGGTCAAGCAGATCATCCACGAGGAAAACATCAGCCTCGACCCCAAGGCCATCAGGGAAATGTGGGAAGAAGCCCACGCCTGCGAAGACAACTACGCCGGCTACATCCTGCGCGACCCCATCCTGGGCTACCGCAAGGAAGACCACATGGAACAGTTCCGCTTCATCGCCAACCGCCGCGCCGTACAGCTTGGCTGGGAAGAACCCTTCCCCGGCGCCGAATGCGCCCTGCCCTGGTTGGACGAACAGGCCAACATGCGCAAGGAAAAGAACTTCTTCGAGACCACGGTGACCGAATATCAGACCGGGGGGGCTTTGAGTTGGGACTGAGTGTGAGTCACAGCATCTGGTGACTTTCAGCCTGCAATGAAACACGAATGAATTTCCAGGCCTGTACCTCGTGATCATTCTATACCCAGCATTTTCCCGAAATCCTGATACTGGGTTGTGCTGATTTCCTGATTGCGGCGCTTCTGGCTGGCGCGCACCGCGTCACTGCTTTCTACGCCCATGCCTTCGACCAGGCGATTCATGAGGTTGAACAGGCCGCACACCGCCACGGCATCATGGATGGCACGGTCATCCCAGCCGGCATCGCGAATTGCCTGGGATTGCGCATCCGTGGTCTTGGCCGGAGACAATGTCAATATTCGCACATAGTGGAAGATTGGCTTCAAGGCATCACTGACCGGCGCGGTATCGATATCATCGAGCAGTTGTTCGAACACAGCAGACTCGATGCCGGCGGCCTCAGCAATGATCTGGTGTGCCCCGTAGCAAAAATCGCAGACGTTGAGACCAGACACATAAGCGGCAATGAGTTCGCGCTCTGCCACACTCAGGGGTGACGGGCCACGCAGCAACAGGTCATGATATTCCAGCAGAGGCCGAACCGTTTCCGGAAATGCCTTGAACACATCAGACAAATGGGGGCTGGAACCCAGGGTGGGAATACGCATATCAGATCTCCTCGGTTTATTTGGGCGGTTTACAACATGCCTGGATGCACGGTGGGCTTCCGTACCCTTGATGTATACACAAGATTCAAAAAAGAGGGTGATTCGTTACAAAGCTCAGCAACCCGAAAGACTCGATTATTGGTCATTCCGGCGCAGGCCGGAATCCACGGTGGGCAATGGATCCCGGCCTACA
>DTXR01000559.1 GCA_012962365.1 Chromatiaceae bacterium
AACGTACCTGCCGAAGGTCTGGTTGTTAGGGCGCTTTTTTCGCCAGGGTGGGTGTGTTTCCCAGGGTGCCGGCCGCATTCCTGATCAACAGATTTTTTACAGGCGGCAGGCGTTCGGTGAGTCCCATTCCCAGGTTGCGCAAGAGCTTCAAGGGCGGCAGGCTGCTACTGAACGTTCGCTTGAACAGATCCATGGAGCCCTGCATGGCGATGTTTTCGCCCTTGCGTGCGCGTTCATAGCGGCGCAAGGTTTGCAGTGCACCCAAGGGTTGATTTCTGTCTCTGGCACGGCCTAAGACATCCACCAGTTCTGCCATGTCCAGCAGACCGAGGTTGACGCCCTGGCCGGCGAGGGGATGGATAACATGGGCGGCGTCACCCACCAGAGCCAATCCGGGTTTGATGTACTTTTTGGCATGTTGCAGCCGCAGGGGGAAGGCGCCGCGTTCCCCCATCAGCCTGAGTGCGCCCAGGCGTTCCTCGCTGGCGTTGGTGAGTGCGCTGTCGAAATCGTCGGCTGGCATGTCCATCAGTTCCTGAGCCTGTTCCGGAGTAGTGGACCAGACGATGGAGAACAGGTCATCATCCATTGGCAGCCATGCCAGGGGACCGTTGGGCATGAAACGTTGCCAGCAGGTGGACTGGTTGCCTCTTTCCGCCTGTACGGTACAGACCACGGCAGTCTGATCGTAGTCCCAGCCGCCGGTGGGAATGCCCGCCAGTTCCCTCAGGGAGGAGCGGCCGCCATCGGCCGCCACGATGAGTGAAGCCGTCCTGTGGCTACCGTCGTTGAGTACCACAGCGGGGGATTCCTCACTCAGATTCAGGCCGCTGATGGACGCCGGGCAGAGAAGCTCGATGTTGTTCAGGGATTGCATCTGCTCCCAGAGGGCGATCTGGATCACCCGGTTTTCGATGATGTGCCCCAGGTTCGGTTCACCGATATCGGCGGCATCAAAATGCACCTGGGCGCCGCCGGATTCCCAAACCAGCATATGCTCGTAGGGCGTGATGCGCCGTTTGACCATGCCTGGCCAGGCTTGCAGATTAGCGAATATATTCCGGGAGGCGTGGCTGATGGCGGAGACACGGATATCGTAGCTGTCCGCCGGCCAGGTTTCCCGGGGTTCCCGGCGTTCCAGCAGCGTCACGGTGAAATCGCGCTCGGCCAGTGCACAGGCCAATGCTGCGCCGACCATGCCGCCGCCGGCGATGATGATGTCAGTGTATGCGCCTGTCATATGGGCAACCCGCGTGAAAGCTTTGGCAGACGGCCATGGATGCCCATGGCTGCCCGGGCTATGGCATGGCGGGCAGGAGGCAGTCCTTCCAGCGCCAGCATGCCGAGATTGCGCGCCATTTTGAAGGGCGGCAGATTGTTGCTGAAGCTGCGAACCAGGGTGTCGGTCAGCCGCACGACATTCCGCTGGTCTTTTCTGCGCCACGCCTGGTAGCGCTGCAGGGCTGCCATGGAGCCGGGGTCTTCGCCGGAGTGCATGGCTTGCAGCACCACTTCCGCCAGTGTCGCCACATCCCTTATGCCCAGGTTGAATCCCTGGCCTGCCACCGGATGGAGGGTATGGGCTGCATTGCCGACCACCACCGCACGATGCTGAACGGTGTCAGGCACATACAATTGTGACAGAGGGTAACTGCTGCGCTTTCCCGCCCGCTGCAGTTTTCCCAGCCGCCAGCCGAACTGTCGTTGCACCTGCTCCAGAAACTGTGTTTCGTTCAAGGACAGGATTTCGCCTGCCATGTTGTCTTTGACCGTCCACACCAGGGCGCAGCGCTGCTCCGTCATCGGCAGCATGGCCATGGGGCCGTTGGTGGTAAAACGCTCGTAAGCGATATTGTCGTGGGGCTGGCCGGGGGTGACGTTGGCAGTGATGGCGCTCTGGCCGTACTCCTTGCGCTTCACGTCAAAACACAGTTGCTTACGAACGAAGGAATTACCCCCATCGGCGGCTATCAGCAGCCGCGTGCTCAGGGTTTGTTCTTCCAGCCCGATATGGGCCAGATCCTCCTCGATGTTCACCCACTGTACGCGGGCCGGTGCGATGAGATCGATGTCTTGCAGAGCGGTCAGGCGGTTCAGCAGGGCGGCGCCCAGATCCCTGGCGGTGATGACATACCCCAGAGCAGGCACCTGTTCTTCTTCGGCGTCCAGGTGAGTGAAACCAAACCCGCCCTGTTCGGAGACATGGATGTGCCGGATGGGTTCGGCATTGGCCGCCATGTCGTCCCAGACGCTCATGGCTGAGAAAATACGCTGTGAGCCATGGGCGAGGGCGATGCCGCGGTCATCATAATTGGGAACGTCGTTCACTTTGAGCGGCGCTGCCTCGACCAGGGCGATATGCAAGCCATGGCCTGACAGGGCGATCGCCAGACTGGCGCCGGCCATGCCGCCGCCTATGATGATGATGTCGTAGGGCTGTTTCATGCCGCCATGATCGCTTCGATTTCAGCAATGGTCTTGGGTGCATCGGAAGACAGCACCTCGCAACCGTCTTTCGTTACCAGAATATCATCTTCGATGCGTATGCCGATACCCTGCCATTTTTTCGCAACGCCCTTGCTGCCCAGGGGGATATACAGACCGGGCTCGATGGTGAGCACCATGCCGGGTTCGAGCTGCCGCCAGTGTCCGTCGATCTTGTAGTCGCCCACATCGTGTACATCCATGCCCAGCCAGTGGCCGGTGCCGTGCATGAAGAAGCGCTTGTATTTTTCTTCGCGGATGAGTTTTGCGGGCTGGCCTTTCAGCAGCCCCAGCCTGATCAGTCCGCGGGTGAGGGTACGCACTGCGGCCTTGTGGGGTGCGTTGTATGGGTTTCCGGGCTTGACCTGCTTTATAGCGGCGAGTTGAGCATCCAGCACCAACTGATAGAGCTGGGACTGAGGCTCGGTGAATCTGCCGTTCACCGGAAAGGTGCGGGTGATGTCTGAAGCGTAGTAATCCAGCTCGCAGCCGGCATCGATGAGCACCAGTTCACCGCTTTCCAGCTTGTCGGTGTTGTCCACGTAATGCAATACCGTGGCGTTGTTGCCGCCGCCTACGATGGCAGAATAGGCCTGCTGGCGAGCGCCACGCCGAGCGCATTCGTGCAGGAATGCTGCTTCAAGTTGGTACTCCTTCATCCCGGCCCGGCATTCGCGCATGAGGCGTTTGTGTGCGATAGCCGAGATCCTGGCCGCCTTGCGCATGACGGCAATTTCAGAGCGTGACTTGTACAGGCGCATGTCGTGCAGGTAATGATCCAGCGCGATGAATTCCTGTGGCGTGTGTACGCCGGTGCGCGCCTTGCCGCGGATCTGGCTGATCCAGCCGGACATGTTCTTGTCCAGCTCAGGGTCGCAGCCCATGGCGTAGA
>DTXR01000560.1 GCA_012962365.1 Chromatiaceae bacterium
CCAGGGTGCATAATATTTTCCACCGCAGGGGATGCGCCATGGCCTTCAGGGCATTGGCGGTCATCGTGGGGTCTTCATCCTCGGGGATACTGTGACCTGTTGGCTCATTCATGAGACTTCACTCTCCGGGTTCGTGGCATCGGCCTCATCTACGCGACAATAGCCTGACATATTCTTAGCGATACAGATAATCTCGTCAATCTCTCCTTGCTGATCGACGATGGCCGTACGCGAGAACAGGATGGGTACGCGCACGCCATTCTTGGCAATAAATGCCGCTTCGATATCCCGCAAGGCACCCGCCCGAATCAACGCTTCCAGCCACATGCCCATGAAGGCATTGGCCTGTTCCTGGCCTTCTTCCTCGAACACATCCCCAATACTCATGCCCAGCAGTTCCTGTTCTGCATAACCCAGCATGGCACATGCGGCGGGATTGGCCTGCTTGATGATCCCCTCGGGTGTCAGGATCAGCAACGCCTCTCCCATATAATGCAGGATATTCTCAAGATGCTGATTGGCCTGGTGTAGCTCGGCAGTGCGCTCAGCGACTTTCTGTTCCAGAATACGATTGAGTTCGCGTTCTTTCTCGATCAGGCGGAAATAGGTGCTGATCTTGTTCAGCAACTGGTTGTCATCGATGGGCTTGAGCAGGTAGTCGGTCGCCCCCACATCGTATCCCTTCTGCTGGAATTCCTCAGTTTTGAAAGCTGCCGTCAGGAAGATCACCGGAATCTCGCTGGTTTTCTTATACAGCTTGAGCATGCGCGCCGTCTCGAATCCATCCATTTCCGGCATTTGCACATCCAGAATGATGAGATCAATATCCGGATTGGAGCGCGCAAGCTCCAGCGCCTTTCTGCCGCTTTCTGCCTCCAGTATATCCACGTCCATGTGTTTGCTCACCAGGGAGCGCAAGGTGAACAGGTTGTGCTGGTTGTCATCTACAGCCAGCAACTTGAAGCCGGCATAGCGCTTGTTGTTCTTTTCATTCATATTCGAAGCTGCTGTTGCAGTATTAACTTCAAGTTATGTGCATTGATGTCCGGAGACAACACCACATCGGCGCCGTTCGCCTGAGGGTTGTCAGACAACCCGACCATCACGACCGGCTTGGACATGCTACCACCCACCAGTTCGGCCAGGCGACGCCAGTCCATGATATGCTCTCCTGCCAGTACTATATCAATATCTGGTTCATCTTCCAGGGTTTCACGCACCTCTTCCTCATCACCCGCCGCCAGCACCTGAATGTTCCAGGATTCGAGCATCTTGCTGAATTTCAGCAGTACATCGATATTCTGCTCTACCAGCAGGGCCTTGCGTCCGGAAAAGTCGGCCGATGGTTCTTCCGGCGAAACCGAATCCGCCAGGGATTCATCCCCATGTTCCGCCAGGATAGTCTTGGGCTGGGGAGTCTCACCACAATCGGCAGGCAGCAACAGGGAAAACTCCGCACCGGTACCCGGGCGGCTTTCCACTTCAATCCTGCCACACAGGATCTGGGACAGTTCGCGGCTGATGCTCAAACCGAGTCCGGTACCACCATAGCGCCGACGCGTCGAACCATCGGCCTGCTTGAATGCCTCGAAGATCAGCTTCTGTTTGTCTTCAGGAATACCTATACCGGTATCCCTGACCCACAGACGCACGACAAAGGGTTCCCTCGCCGGACCCAATCCCAACACGACCTTGCCCTCCCGTGTGAATTTGAGCGCATTGGAGAGGAAATTCTTCAGTATCTGTTTGAGTTTATCCGGGTCGGTGTTGATCCTGGTCGTTACTGCAGGCAGGATTTCCAGTTCCAGCTTCAAACCTTTCTCTTCGAACTGGGGACACATGAGATCCACCAGTTCCTGCAACAATACGCCCAGATCCACTTCTTCGATGCTGGGCAGCAAGCGCCCGGCTTCAATACGGGACAGATCCAGAATATTGTCGATCAGACCCCGCAGATCCACGCTGGCCTCATGTATGACCCGCAACTGCTGACGCTGCTCATCGCTCAAACCCTTGTCTTCCCTGACCAGCAGCTTGGACAACAGAAGAATGGAATTAAGCGGCGTACGCAATTCATGGCTGACGTTGGACAGAAATTCGGATTTGTAGCGGTTGGATTCCTCCAGCGCCCTGGTATGCCCCTGAAGCTCCTGCAGATTCTGCGCATGAGTTTGGGAAAGCATGGAAAGATTCTCACCCAGTTGTCGAAGCTCCGGGCTGCCACGCCACTGGAATTGCACGGCTTCCGATTTTCCCACCACGCGCTGTATCCCTTTGAACAATTCTGTCCCATAGCGTTCGAGGCGGGCGGCAACGATGCGTGCGATGATGCCGATGGCGATCACCAGCACAAAGATGATCGCCAGCACGCGCAGGATCAGGGCATCCCGGAGTTCGCGCAGGGGCCTGTCCTGCACCGGGCGTCCCACCCACAGCGGCCGGTCATTTTCCGTTCTCAGCAGCGGCACCCAGATGACGGTCTTGCCAGTGTCTCCCTCCCACATGAACAGCTTGCGTTTGGAAAACTGCTCCCGCAACCCGGGAAAATCACCAAAAGCCGTTCCTTCCCGGGCGGGAACGCCGGGAGCAGAAAGATAGCGCCCGTCATCATGCACCCAATAGGTGCCGGGGTCACGACGCACCAGCCCGCCAATGTCCACGGTCATCACCACCGCGCCGTAGGTGGGTTTGCCTTCGCCTGGTCCCAGGGGACTGACGAGCTGCAGGGTCATGGCCCGTGAAAGATCATCACTGTTCTCATTCACCACCACCGGCGTCAGCAACACCGCTGGCGTCGTCGCCCGCATGACGAGATTGATGGAATCACCTGCAGGCAAATATGGCGGTTCAAGGGTAGGCTTCCACAAGCGGGTTTCAGCATCCCGGGACAGCCAGAAGCGTGCAATACCGTTCTGGTCGAGAAAAAGGATATCGACGATATCCAGCTGATCGCCAAGGATACGGTTAATCCATTCAGTGTATTTCAGGCGCGCCAGATCGATTCGCTTGTTGTCCGCACTCTGCCCCTCCCCGAGCACCACACCGGGCTCCGGCAGTTTCACCAACAGACGGATCATTTCATCCCGGCTTGCCAGATGGGTATCCAGGTCGGAGAAATCTGCGCGCAGATTCTGCAGAAACGCCTGACGATAGAAAAGTTCCACACGATCCAGCACCAGGGGCAGATTGATCACCACGGCCACCAGCAGCGGCAGCATGGCAAAGCCAAACAGGAACAGCAATACACGTGTGCGTAAGGACATAAAGGCATCAATCGTTGGAACAGACTGTATCCTAGCAAATCCGCCCTTTCATGGTGCTGCGACTTTCACGGGAGGAATTCTGTTATAATGTTCACTGCAATACAGCATTTCCCCTCTTTCTCCGCAGGCTCCACATGTCCACAAACGACCAATCCCTTTCCTTCGAGGAACTGGGACTTCCCCCCGTACTGCTCAAATCTCTTTCCGATATCGGCTATGAAACCCCTTCTCCCATCCAGGCACGCTGTACGCCTCTGCTGCTGGAAGGCAACGACATCCTGGGACAGGCGCAGACCGGCACAGGCAAAACCGGCGCCTTCGCCCTCCCCCTCCTTGCCAACATCGACCTGAAGCAACAGATACCCCAGGTGCTGGTGCTGACACCAACACGCGAACTGGCCATCCAGGTGGCCGAGGCCTTCCAGACCTACGCTCACCACATGAAGGGCTTCCATGTGCTGCCCATCTACGGCGGACAGGCCATGAGCCAACAGCTGCGCCTGCTCAAGCGCGGCGTGCATGTAGTCGTGGGAACGCCAGGCCGGGTCATGGATCATCTGCGTCGCAAGACCCTGCAGCTTGATGGAC
>DTXR01000561.1 GCA_012962365.1 Chromatiaceae bacterium
CAAGGCGGCGGCTGGCCTCGATGTTCAATAGCGTGGAACCATTTTTCCAATCGACGATCGTTCCTGCCAAAATTGTCAGACTCTGCGCATCATTGGCGGTCCAGCGCAGCCCTGCAAACACGTCATGATTGAAGGGCGTGCTGGCTTCATCACCACGTTCATCCAGCATCAACTCGGCAACCACACCCAGATCGGCGGATGTCTCCATGATGCCTACTCGGGTGTATTCAAAGCCACCGGTCAGCGCATAGAACGCATCTTCCTGGCCGTTGCGGTACAGGGCTTCCAGTTTCCACAGCCATTCCCCCAGCGTAGCCTGAAGATCGACACTGGCCTGCTGGATTTGTTCGTAATAAGGCGCAAGCACCAGCTCGCCTCGAGGGGTGAAGGTGGGCCTGAACAAAGGGTCACGCGCCGTGCCCTTGAACCAGGCCACGCCCATATCCCACTCGCCGATGTAGTGAGACCAGCGCAGCGCATAATCCACATGCCGTTCTTCTGCTGAAGATTCGTACGCCACCAAATCCGGCTCTACACGCGGATGGCTGCGCAGCCTCCCTTCCACACCTGGAAAGGTTCGCTCACGGAAACCGGGCAGCAAAAAGAGATCCAGCGTCCCCCAGTCTTTCTCCAGCGACAGCTTGGCCATGGGCTGGCCCAGCTTTTGCTCACCATCGATATTCTCCACCAGATCGGTCTGGTTGATGATATCCACCAAGTGCATGGCTTCCGTCACACCCCAGTACACCTTGCCTATCCCGAGACGGGTCTCCCAGCCTTCGCCGGCATAGATCCACTGGAGTTCCCGGATATCCCAATGGCTACGCTCATCATCGTGGCTATCCAGACGGCCAAAAGGCCGAAAAACGACAGTCTGCCGCCCTTCGTCCCATTGATGGGAAAATTCCGGCTCCAGGCTGATGGAGTAATCATTGTCATACTGACGCGAATCCAGGGGCGACTGGAAAAATGCCCGGCCTTCCACGGCCATGTTGCCCGCCAGCTCCCAAGCGAAAGC
>DTXR01000562.1 GCA_012962365.1 Chromatiaceae bacterium
AGGGCTTGGGAGGAACGACCGGTACCGGTGGTGTCACATCCCCGTTCTGGGCGCGCTGCCGCAGGGCATGATCCAGCAACACGATGGACAGCATGGCCTCGGCGATGGGCACGGCGCGGATGCCGACACAGGGATCGTGACGGCCCTTGGTGATCACTTCGCTGGCCTTCCCGGCCGTGTCAATGGTCTTGCCGCCCAGCCGAATACTGGAAGTCGGCTTGAAAGCAACCCTGGCGACGACATCCTGGCCCGACGAGATACCCCCCAGGATACCGCCCGCATTGTTACTGAGGAAGCCTTCAGGCGTCATCTCGTCCCGATGCTCCGTACCCTTTTGCGCCACGGACGCGAAACCTGCGCCGATCTCCACGCCCTTGGCCGCATTGATACCCATGAGGGCATGGGCAATATCCGCATCCAGGCGGTCGAATACGGGCTCACCCCAACCGGGAGGTACACCCTCGGCAACCACGGTCACCTCTGCACCCACGGAATTGCCTTCTTTGCGCAAGGCATCCATGTAGGCTTCCAGCCCATCGATCTGGGAGGCATCGGGCCAAAAAAAAGGGTTATGTTCCACCCCCTCCCAGGAAAAAGCGCCGGGACGATTTTCGCCTAGCGCAGACAGATAGCCCCGCACTTCGATACCGAAGCGCTCGCGCAAATACTTTTTGGCGATAGCACCCGCCGCCACGCGCATCGCTGTTTCCCGGGCCGACGAGCGACCACCCCCGCGATAATCGCGGATGCCGTATTTCTGCAGGTAGGTGTAATCGGCATGACCGGGACGGAAGCTGGCTGCAATATCGGAATAGTCCTGGGAGCGCTGATCGGTGTTGTGGATCAGCAAGCCGATGGGTGTGCCCGTGGTCTTGCCCTCGAACACGCCCGAGAGGATCTGCACCTCATCCATTTCCCTGCGCTGTGTGGTATGACGGGTCTTTCCCGGCCGGCGGCGTTCGAGATCAGGTTGGAGATCCGCCTCGCTCAGCGCCATCCCCGGGGGACAGCCATCGACAATGCAGCCGATGGCCAACCCGTGGCTTTCGCCAAAACTGGTGACGGTAAAGAGCTTGCCGATACTGTTGCCCGACATTATTTCTCTACCAGCAGGCTGTTGACCTTTTCCAGGTCTTCCACCGACAGTACCCCGGCTGCCTGGCGCAGACGCAGCATGTTCACCAGATACACGTAACGTGCGCGGGCAAAATCTCTTTGCGAGCGATAATAGTCGCGCTGTGAGTTGAGCACGTCCACCAGCGTACGGGTACCTACCTCGAAACCCGCGGTGGTCGCTTCCAGCGCACTCTTGGTGGAAACGATGGCCGCTTCCAGCGCCCGAACCGCACTGATGCTTGCCTGCACACCCCGATAGGCGTTGCGTACGGCCTTGTCGGTGGAACGGCGAGCCTGATCCAGGCGCTCCTGGGCGGCGATGAGATCGGCCCTGGCCTGGCGCGTGGCGGCGGTCACGCCACCACCTGCATACAGGGGCACGTTCAACTGCAGACCAATATTGCCGTTGTCCACGTCAAAACGATTGTCCTGATTGGTTTGGAAGCCGCTGTAGCGCCCTACCAGATCGAGACTGGGGTAATGGCCGGAATTCTGCACCTCGATTTCCCGCTGGGCGATCTGGGTCGCATCGGATGCCACCTTGACGGCTGGATTGTTTTCCAGCCCGAAGGCGCTCCATTCATCGATAGCTGCGGGAGTGGGCGGCTCCAGTTCCAGTTTCTCCTTCAATCCCGCCAGTGCTTCCGGGCGTATGCCGAGGATCTGCCGCAGATCCTCCCAGGCATTGTCCAGTTCGTTCTGTGCGACGATCTCATCGGTGACAGCCTGGTCATAACGGGCCTGAGCCTCATGCACACCGGTGATCGCTATCAGTCCCACCTCGAACCGCTGCTTGGCCTGCTCGAGCTGGCGGGCAATTGCCTTCTTGTCTGCCCGCACGAAGGTTACCCCTTCCTGTGCAGACAGAATATCGAAATAGGCCGTGGCCACCCGCAACATCAGATCCTGTTCCTGGGCGCGATATTCCGCGTCAGCCAGTTCCAGTTGCCAGTCCGCCTGCTCCAGCCGAATAAAACGATCACGACGGTAGATGGGTTGCAGCAAGTTGATACCCAGGCTGCCGGTACCATAACTTTCATCCCCCAGGGAATGTGTGTTGACATTGTTGTAGTTCAGGTCGCCGCTGGCGCTCACGTTGGGCAGCAGCTGCGCCATGGCCAGGGGGCGTGATTCACGCCGGGACTCACGCACAGCCGCGGCTTCGCGCAGCACGGGATCTTTTTCCACCGCCATGTTGTAGACCTGAAGCAGGTCATCGGCTGCGGCAAGCTGGGAAACAAACGCCATCAGAGAAGCGATCAAAATCTTGTTCATTTTCTGTTTTCCGGTTTACTCAGTTTCATAGGACCGACCAATAACTGCGGATCCACCCGTTTGCCACGCAAATTCATGCGCCAGTCCAGATGTGGGCCGGTCGACCGGCCGCTGGCGCCCAATTCGGCTACGACCTGCCCCTTTTCCACACGTTGTCCTTCCTTGACCAGGATCTTGTGCAAATGCAGGAAGGTAGATGATAACCCATGTCCGTGATCCATGATCAGTGTCGCCCCCGAATAAAACAAGTCAGGATGCGCCAGCGTGACGATACCCGCCGCCGGCGCATGCACGGGCTTGCCCACTGGCCCGGCAATGTCCACGCCATAATGGGGCCATTTGGGCTTTCCGTTCAGTATCCGCTGGCTGCCGTATACACCGGTTATTTTACCCTTTGCCGGCCAGTCAAAACCCTGTAAAAAGTCCATCCTCTGATCCACTCTGGCGCGAGCCTTCTTCACCGCAACCCGATCTGCCTCGATACGCGCCTGATCTTCCCTGCGCGGGGTCACTTTGCGCTCGGGCAGACCGTCGATACGTTGTATGTCATAGTCACGACTGGTAATTTTCAGCTTTCGCGTCTCTTCGGTTCCACCCGGCAAGTGAATCATCAGTTCGGAATTCTGTGGCGCTTCGCGGGCAAAACCAATAACGAAATAGCCGTCGGGAGACACCGGCACCTCGTCTCCATCATGCAGCACCTCGGCGCCCGGCATCGTCTTGCCGAACACCAGGCCGCCCTGGATGAAACGGCCCTCAAGCTCCAGTGCCGCGTAGCAGGCCTGGGAACCTAGAACCAATAGCAGCAAAACGAATATGCGCATGTATGCAAGCCCACCTGAACATGTGTGTTCAGGATTCTCCAAATGAAAGCAGGTATTTTAGCAAAAGTTGATAGAATCACCCGATGAATACCCCCCCGGCCATCCCTGAGGTTCGCTCCGCTCCCTATTCCTGGGGAGAAATGATGCGCATGGTGCTTTCTCACCGCCGGGAGCTGATCACCGCCAATATCATCGCCATTCTCGGTGCCCTGGTGTCGGTGCCCGTCCCACTGCTGATGCCCCTGCTGGTAGACGAGGTGCTGCTGGACAAGCCGGGCGCCCTCATCGGCTGGAGCCACCAGCTGTTCCCGGAAAGCTGGCAGGGACCGGCACTGTATATCCTGGCCGTGTTGTTTCTGACCCTGATCCTGCGCCTGCTGGCACTGGTATTCAGCGTCTGGCAGGTACGTGAATTCACCCGCATCTCCAAAGACGTGATTTTCCGCATCCGCAGGGATCTTTTACAGCGGCTGCAGTATTTCTCCATGGCCGAGTATGAGGTGCTGGGCAGTTCTACCGTGGCTTCCCACTTGGTCACGGATCTGGACGCGGTGGACCAATTCGTCAGCAACTCCACCAGCAAGTTCATCGTAGCCCTGCTGACGGTTATTGGCACCGCCGTGGTGCTCTTGTGGATGCACTGGCAACTTGCCCTGTTCATTCTGCTGCTCAACCCCCTGGTGGTGTACGTGACCACCCTGTTCGGACGCAAGGTAAAAGAGCTCAAGGGCCGGGAGAACCGTGCCTACCAGGCCTTCCAGGAAGCCCTGGCAGAAACCCTGGACGCCATCGAGCAGATCAGAGCCAGCAACCGCGAGCGCCACTACATCCTGCGCATTATCGACAAGGCAGACCGCATCCGCAGCAGTTCCGCCAGTTTCGCCTGGAAGAGCGACGCCGCCACGCGGCTGTCCTTCATGGTGTTTTTGTTCGGTTTCGATGTTTTTCGCGCGGTGAGCATGTTCATGGTGCTCTATTCCGATCTGAGCATTGGTGAGATGCTGGCGGTGTTTGCCTACCTGTGGTTCATGATGGGGCCGGTACAGGAATTGCTGAACATCCAGTACGCCTACCACGCGGCCCGGGCTGCACTGGGTCGCATCAACGAACTGGTGGATGTAAACCTCGAACCCTGTTTCCCGCACAAGGAAAATCCCTTTACCGACCGGGAAACGGTTTCCATACAGATGCAGAACATTGGTTTCGCCTACGGAGACGGCCCGCCGGTTCTCCGGGAGGTGAGCCTGAACATCGAAGCCGGAGAGAAAGTCGCTCTGGTGGGGGCCAGCGGCGGCGGCAAGAGTACCCTGGTAAAGATCATTCTGGGCCTGTATCTGCCACGCAGCGGCTGTGTCTGTTTCGAGCATGTACCGGTGACGGAAATCGGGTTGGATGTGGTGCGTGACAACGTCGCCACGGTGCTGCAACACCCTGCCTTGCTGAACGACACCGTGCGCATGAATATTACTCTGGGCGCAGATATTTCCGACGAAGCCATCTGGCAGGCGTTGGACATCGCCCAGCTGAAAAGCGTCGTCCAGGAACTGCCGGCTCAACTGGAAACCCGCATCGGTCGCGATGGTGTACGGCTCTCCGGTGGACAGCGGCAACGGCTGGCGGTAGCACGCATGATTCTCAGCGATCCCAAAGTGGTGATTCTCGATGAAGCCACATCAGCCCTGGATACCGATACAGAAACCCGCCTACACCAGAGGCTTGCGGCGTTCCTGCAGCGGCGCACCACACTGATCATTGCCCATCGACTGAGCGCCGTGAAACAGGCCGACCGGGTGCTGGTGTTCGAAGACGGGCGTATCGTGGAACAGGGAAGCCATACCCAGCTCATTCAGGAAGATGGGCTGTACGCCAGCCTGTACGGCAGACAGGAGTGAAGCTACTCTCCTCCCCCCAGCACCAGATCCAACTCCAGACGCTCCTGGCCACGCAGAATCTGCAGCCGTAACGGATCACCGGGACGCTTGTCCAGCATGTTGATGCGAACATCGGGCAGGCTCGCTATTGGCTGGTCATCGATGCGCAGGACAATGTCACCTTTCCTGATGCCCGCCTTTTCCGCCGCGCTGCCCTCGATCACTCCCGATACGACCACGCCTTCTTTACGGGCGTCGATCAGAAAGCCCATCAAGCCTTTGGCCGGCAGCTTTTCATCTACCGGCACCACCACATAGTCGGCGAGACCCGGCGTGGTTTCGAGCGTGTTGCTGGGCAGCACGATGGCACAGTCCACCGGAATACGCCGATTGACCCGGTTGGGGATACCAGAGCCATATCTGAGGTGACCGGCACCGGCGAGCACCACCATCTTCTTGTCAGGATGGTTCTGAAGATAGTCCGCCACCGCCTGCGCAATGCCTTCATCCCAGGTGAGCTGCACTTCCTTGAAGCGCTCAAAACCCTTCTCATCCATGCCACTGTGCTGCTTGAACACTTCCTGCAGGCGGCTGTGATAGGTTTGGTCGCTGGTATCGATCTCCTGCGGCAAACGCGCCCGTTCCTCTGCACTTAGGCCGGCATAACCCTTGTCCGAGATCTTCCCGATGAGTTCTTTGGGCACGTTGAGGGCAATCACCGGTATCCGATGCTGGCGGGCAAACTGCAGAATAG
Source organism: Chromatiaceae bacterium (assembly GCA_012962365.1). Classification (GTDB taxonomy): domain Bacteria; phylum Pseudomonadota; class Gammaproteobacteria; order Chromatiales; family Chromatiaceae; genus Thiolapillus. Next base: position 5,841 of record DTXR01000562.1, read on the forward strand.
GACGATACAACCGGTAGTCATACTGCCAGCGCTGATACCACTGGCTCTTGCGTAACATCTCATTTTCGCTCAGCTCACCCCGGACAAATGCGTCCAGTACCCACTGGTACGGCTGCTGGAAAAACTCCATGCCGATGGCAAAATCCCAATCCTGTGCATGCAAGCCCTTGATAATCTCCAGTTGCAGCAGATGGTGGCCATACCTGGTATGAGTCTCCCCCACATAGACCACCCGCTTTTGCGCCAGCACCGGCATGCCAGTACCAGCGCCCAGGATCAGTACCCGAGACCCCGTTGGCAACAGCTCCCAGGCCGACGCTTCCGGGAGGTAGGAAAGATATGCCAGATCTGCCGGGTTCCCGCCGAAGCGAGTGATGGCGGTCATCGCATCGCCATCGCCGAACAGGGCCAGCTGCTCGGGTGGGCTTTGTGGCGTGTTGAGGCTCATGCCCGGCACGTGCCGTAACGGCACTTCAGGCGATGCTACTACGGTAAGACGCGAAGGGGCTGGAACGCTCGGCAATGACCCGTGAACCCATCACCTGGAGTTGCTGCTGCAGGGGTTTGAAAGGGTTGGGATCCAGTGGCACTCCCTGCAGCGCTGGCACCAGCAATCCCAGGGACGCAGTAGCGCTCAGCCATGCAGCGCGGCGCTGTTGCAGCACCACGGCCCCGAGCGCCGCCGCAACGAAAGCCAACGACGCAAGCACCGGCAGGAGTTGCTCGGGAAACAACCAGTGGAGCATCCCCATCACTGTCAGTGCGCCCACACCTGCACCCAGCAGATCGGCGCCATAGACCGCGCCGATAAAACCGGCATAACGTTTAAAGCTGATACAGATCAGCAACGCCACCAGGAGAAATGGCAGCATCAGGAGCAGATAGGTTGCCGCCAACCAGAGCCACTGCCAGGGATCCCACAGTAGCTCTAGGGGGTTGAACGGCAGCTGCCCGGCCAGCCAGTAAGCCAGCACCATGCAAGTAGCGAAAGCGGCGGCAAGCGCAGTCCAAGCCTAGTGGAAATGGCGTTGGAACCGATCCCCGAACAACACCAGCAGCGTACCACTGGCACCATAGCCGAGCAGCGCCAGGCTGATGATCATGTAAGCGAAATGGTGCTACTGTAGCAGCGATAGCAAGCGCATGAGCAGCACTTCAAAAGCAAGCGACACCGCCGCTAACAGAGCTAACGCCAGTAACAGCAACGCTGGTGGCCGGGCGACCATAAGCTCAGTGTTTACCAGTCAGGGGAACAAAGATCACCGGCAGCAGCTGGCGGGTGGTGACGCTGCCATCAACTTGCTTCTCGACCAGCATCAGGTATTGCAACGTGAAACGTCCACCCACCGGAATCACCATGCGCCCGCCAGGCTTGAGCTGTTCGACCAATGGCGGCGGCACATGGCTGGCTGCCGCGGTGACCAGGGTGCCGTCGAAAGGCGCCGCTTTGGGCCAGCCGTGATAGCCATCGCCGGTTCTCAGATGAACCTTGCCATAACCCAAGCGTTGCAGGCGCTCGCGCGCTTTATCCGCCAACGCCTCAATAATTTCGATACTGTAGACTTCGGCTCCCACTTCCGCAAGAATAGCTGCCTGGTACCCGGAACCTGTGCCCACTTCCAACACTTTGTCACCCGATTCGATCTGCAGCAGATCGGTCATCATGGCGACGATACTGGGCTGGGAGATGGTCTGGCCATAACCGATGGGCAGAGGGCGATCTTCCCATCCATGCTGCCGCTGTGCTTCGGGCATGAACTGCGGACGAAACACCTTCTGCAGCGCTTCGACTACTGCAGGACTGGGTGCTTCCAACCCCATTTCGCCCGGCAGGCTGCGATAGGAATCGCGTACCGTTTCAATGAGTGTTTCCAAGTTACCGCCGGCGATAAGCATTTGCGACCCGGCGACGAGAAACAACCCAACCACCCAACGGGTCAAACAACCCTGCAATTCGGTGGTAATCCAGAATTGCGCATAAGGATGCATGATTCCACCTTTTACGATTACCTAACTCTAATCTTTATAGCGTCACTCGCGAAAGGCGGAATCATTGCAGAGCCCGGAACTGCCGACGTTCCGCATCGGCCTGCCCGAGCAGCTTACGGCATCAATCAAATGGGTGAGGCCGCGGAGTTTTTTCGTTGGAAGGCGGGAGAATCGGCATCAGGAATGACGGCTGATCGCCCGTCAGAGTCTTCAGGAAGGAGACGATTTGGCTGTTCTCCTTCTGACTGAATTTCCTACCCAACTGTAAACGTCCCATGATGTCCACGGCTTCTGTCAGGGTCCAAGCCCCACCATCATGGAAATACGGATAGGTCATCTCCACATTACGCAGTGTGGGCACCTTGAACTTGAATCGGTCTGCGTCTTTCCCACTCACAGCGGCTAGCCCTTCCGCCTTGTTGCTGGTCTTGTAGGGTTCGACGACTCCCATCTTCTGAAACGAATTACCACCGGCAGCAGGCCCATTGTGGCATCCCACACAACCGCTTTTCTTGAACAGTTCATAGCCAGCCAATTCGTCCCGGGTCAGAGCATCTTTCTTGCCCAGTAGCCATTGGTCGAAGCGCGAGTTAGGTGTCACCAGGGTTTTCTCAAATTCTGCGATGGCCTGGGTGACATTGTCGATGTTGATCTTGTCCGAGCCAAACACCAGCTGGAACTCCCGCACATAGCCCGGAATGGACTGCAGTACATCTACCGCCAAGGTGTGGTTGGAAGCCATCTCGCCCGGATTGGCAATGGGACCGCCCGCCTGCTCTTTCAGATCCTTGGCCCGACCGTCCCAGAACTGCGCCAGGTTCAGACTGGAGTTGAGTACTGTGGGTGCGTTTATAGGCCCTTGCTGCCATTTGTGCCCGATGGAGGTCTTAATATTGTCGGTTCCACCCATGCTTAGGTTATGGCAGGAGTTGCAGGAAATAAAACCTGACTTGGACAATCGCGGATCAAAATACAGCTTCTTCCCCAATTCGACCTGTGCAAGATTGATATTCTGCACGGGTTTGATCACCTGAATGGGTTCTTCCGCAGAAGAAACCGAAACAAGCCCCATCGCCATTATTACTGCCGAAACAATCGTTTTGTATTTCATGTTTTTCACCTTGAGATACTGCTGAACCGACAATCGGTTCAAGCCACGTTCAGCATGAGAAAGGGTGTTTAAGAAACCACTGGATTCCCAAAATCATGCTACCAAAAGTCTTTTCCTTATCAACCGCATGGATAATGCTAGACTAAATCTAAATAGGTGTGCGTTGACGACCGTCAATTGCAGATAAATATTCCGGTAGGGAAACTAGAAAACAGCACGCCAGATGAAAATTGCTGTAACCTGGGAATTGCACCGGAACCCGGAATCTTGATGAAGCACAAATAAGGTATTTACGCCGTTTTCTTCATTGCCCGGCGCAATTTGCAGGTTAAGAAAACCCGAAAGCTGCCGAATACTTTGTTGTCGTCTAATCAATAGGGTAACCATGATGCAAGAACAGGCCGCAGAACAACGTCTGCAGGAAAGAGAGCTTAGCTTTTTACAGGATCTGACACACAAGCTCGCAACACGCGAGATCGATTTACCACCCTTCCCGGATATCTACGCCCGCATCATAAAAACCATCCACGATCCCGATGTATCGTTGCAGGATGTCAGTCGGATCGTCGTGGCTGCCCCGGATCTGTGCGTGCGCATCCTCCTGCTGGCCAATTCTGCCCTGCTGAACCGCAGTGGCATGAAAATCACCGATCTCAATGTCGCCGTCGCCCGCCTGGGCCTGTCCGCAGTAAATAGTGCAACGGTCACACTGGCAACCAAAGATGTGTTCCAAGCACCCAAGGGCTCCAGCCTGGAGTACCTGCTGAACAAAACCCGCACGGAATCGGTCAAGGTTGCGGCCTACAGCTATCTGCTGGCCATACGGGCCGGGCTGTTGTCGGAAAAACACAATGCCATGCTCGCAGGTTTACTGCACAACATTGGCACCTACTACATCCTTTCAAAGGCAGTAGATTTTCCCGATATGGTAAGCAAGGAGGTACTCAACCAATGGGGCCCGGGCATCAGCCAGGTGCTTGTGGAAAATTGGGGCTTCCCGGAAAACATATCCAGCGCGATCGAGAAGCAGCAGGATATTGAATCAGCTGGCGAGGAAGAGGCCAGCGTGCTGCATGACATCCTGATTTGCGCCATCCTGCTCGCCAGGGAATCGAATAACGAGGCCGATGACGACATCGATTATGATCAGATACCTGCCTGCCAGGCACTGCAGATCAACACGGAGAATGTTTTGCAAATCATTGAGGACTGCAGGGAAGAAGTAAGTTCTTTTGTCTCTGCCTTGAAATAAACAGGCTGCCGTTCTGGCTCTACGACCGG
>DTXR01000563.1 GCA_012962365.1 Chromatiaceae bacterium
GACCCTCTGTGTTCATGAGGACGTACCGGGAGGCATTCCATAGTTTGTTGCAGAAGTTGCGGTAGCCCTCGATGCGCTGCAGGGAGAGCACGATGTCCCTGCCTGTGGTGGCCTGAGAGGCGAAGGTGAAGCGCAGGGCGTCGGTGCCGTAGGCGGGAATGCCATCGGGAAAGTTCTTGCGTGTCTGTTTTTCGATCTTCTTCGCCAGGTGCGGCTGCATCATGCCAGAAGTGCGCTTGGCCACCAGGGATTCCAGGTCGATGCCGTCGATGACATCGATGGGATCCAGCACATTGCCCTTGGACTTGGACATCTTCTGGCCCTCGGCGTCGCGCACCAGGCCGTGAACATAGACCTCGTGGAAGGGGGCGTCGTCCATGAACTTCAGACCCATCATGATCATGCGCGCCACCCAGAAAAAGATGATGTCGAAGCCGGTGACCAGCACGGATGTGGGATAGAAAGCTGCCAGCCGCCCCGTCTTTTCCGGCCAGCCCAGGGTGGAGAAGGGCCACAGAGCGGAGCTGAACCAGGTATCCAGCACGTCTTCATCCTGTCGCAGCGGATAGTCTTCACTCAGGTTGTGCTGCTCGCGCACTTCCTGTTCCGAGCGGCCCACGTAGACATTGCCTGCTTCATCGTACCAGGCGGGAATGCGATGCCCCCACCAGATCTGGCGGCTGATGCACCAGTCCTGGATATTGCGCATCCATTCGAAATACGTGTTTTTCCAGTTATCGGGGACGAAACGGATCTTGCCTGTTTCCACGGCCTCGATGGCGGGTTTGGCCAGGGGTTCGATCTTCACATACCACTGGTCCGTGAGAAACGGCTCGATGACGGCGTTGGAGCGATCCCCCCGGGGCACCATGAGCTTGTGGTCATCGATCTTTTCCAGCAGGCCCTGATTTTCCAGATCGGCGATGATGGCCTTGCGCGCTTCATAGCGATCCATGCCAATATATTTTTCGGGGATCAGCCCCTGGTCTTCCGGCTGGTTGCTGCGGATGGCGGCATCCACGGTGAATATATTGATCAGACCACCGTGAGGCTGGTCGGCGATGGCGGTCTCGTCCCGGTGACGTTGCCAGACTTCATAGTCGTTGAAGTCATGGGCGGGGGTGATCTTCACGCAGCCGGTGCCGAACTCGGCATCGACATGCTCGTCGGCGACGATGGGGATCTTCCGCCCGGTGAGGGGCAACTCCACGAATTCGCCGATGAGGTGGGCGTAGCGCTCATCGCCGGGGCTGACCGCCACGGCGCAATCACCTATTAGGGTTTCCGGACGGGTGGTGGCCACCACCAGCTGGCCGGTGCCGTTGGACAGGGGATAGCGCATGTGCCAAAGATGACCGTTTTCTTCCTGAGACAGCACTTCCAGATCGGAAACCGCCGTATGCAGCACCGGATCCCAATTCACCAGGCGCTTGCCACGATAGATGAGGCCTTCCTCGTGCAGGCGCACAAAGACTTCCTTCACTGCCTCGGACAGGCCCTCATCCATGGTGAAACGCTCGTGCTCCCAGTCCAGGGAGGCGCCCATGCGGCGCAGCTGGCGGGTGATGGTGCCACCGGATTCCTTCTTCCACTGCCAGACCCGCTCGGTGAATGCTTCCCGGCCCAGATCGTGGCGGGGTTTGCCTTCCTTTTCCAGCAGCCTTTCGACCACCATCTGCGTGGCGATGCCGGCATGGTCGGTGCCGGGCTGCCAGAGGGTGTTGTCACCCTTCATGCGATGATAGCGGATCAGTCCGTCCATGATGGTGTCCTGGAAGGCGTGGCCCATGTGCAGGCTGCCCGTGACATTGGGCGGGGGAATCATGATGCAGTAGCTGTTTTCACCGCCTTGAGGCGAAAAGTAACCTTCCTGTTCCCAGGTCTGGTACCAGCGCTGTTCGATGGCAGTTGGGTCGAAAGTTTTATCCATGGTTTGGGGAGGTTGGCCAAAAAGGGTAATTATACGTTCTGGCAATCGTTTCTGTTCAAAAAAAGCGTTATCATTGCGCCTGACTTTTGATCGAGCAGGGTGATCCGACCATCGCTACAGCCAAAATCATTTCGCGGCCCGACCACAACATTTCCCGGGCAAACATTTCCGAAGCGGCGCTGAAAGTGCTCTACCGCCTGAAAAAGAGCGGCTACCAGGCGCATCTGGTGGGCGGTGGTGTGCGCGACCTGTTGCTTGGCCGCGAACCGAAGGATTTCGATGTGGCCACCGATGCCACTCCCGAGCAGGTGAAAGCCGCCTTCGGCAACGCCCGCATCATTGGCCGGCGCTTTCGTTTGGTACATGTGCGTTTTGGACGTGAGATCATCGAGGTGGCTACCTTCCGCAGCATGCAGTTTCAGCAGGAAAAGCATTCCGAAGAGGGCATGGTGCTGCGCGACAACGAATTCGGCACAATTGAAGAAGATGCGCTGCGGCGGGATTTCACCGTCAATGCACTCTATTACAATATCGCGGATTTTTCGGTCATCGATTACAGCAACGGCATCGAGGATCTCGAAAACGGACTTCTGCGATTGCTGGGTGATCCTGAAACCCGCTATCGGGAAGATCCCGTGCGCATGTTGCGGGCGATAAGATTTGCCGCCAAGCTGGGTTTCAATATCGAGCAATCCACGGAAGAACCCATCACACGACTTGCACACCTGATCGGCGATGTGCCTTCCGCCCGTTTGTATGAGGAAGTGCTGAAGCTGTTCATCAGCGGCTGTGCGGTCAGCGCCTTTGAAAAGCTGCGTCACTACGATCTGTTTGCCCAGTTGTTCCCCCAGACCGAGGAAGCCCTGACCCATGAAGACCATGAGTTTCCTCTGGTGCTGGTGCTCAAGGGCTTGGAAAACACAGATGAACGCCTAGCCCAGGACAAGCCGGTAACGCCAGCCTTCCTGTTCGCGGTACTCCTGTGGGAGCCCCTACGTCTCATCGCCCAGGAACTGGAAGCAGAAGGTATGCCTTCGTATCAGGCGCTGCAATGCGCCGGCAACAAGGTGGTGGAAGAGCAGGTGCGCTGCGTTGCCATCCCCCGGCGGTTTTCTACACCCATGCGGGAGATCTGGACGCTGCAGGCCCGATTCCACAACACCAAGGGCAAGCGTCCGCTCCGTTTATTGACGCATCCGCGTTTCCGTGCCGCCTATGATTTTCTGTTGCTGCGCGCCGAATCCGGTGAAGCAGATCCTGAGCTGGCCGCCTGGTGGACAAAGTTCCAGGAACAGCAGGGGCTGGATCCGAAAGGTGGTGGCAACAAACCTGCGGGAAACCGGCGCCGACGCCGCCGACCGCGTAAACGCCCGGCAAAATGATCAGCGCCTATATCGGCCTTGGCAGCAACCTGAACCAACCCGAACAACAGATCCTGCAGGCATTGGATGAACTGGATTGTATTCCCGAGAGCTGGCTTGTCCAGGCTTCCTCCCTTTATGCCAGTCCTCCCATGGGACCGCAGGATCAGCCCGACTACATCAACGCGGTTGCGAAGGTTCACACCGGGCTGAAGCCGCTGGAATTGCTGGATGAACTGCAGCGCCTGGAAAACGCGCATGCACGCCTCCGCAGCCAGCATTGGGGACCGCGAACTCTTGACCTTGATCTGCTATTGTATGGCGATCAGACCATTCAGGAACAGCGGCTAACCGTTCCCCATCCGGGCATTGCCCAGCGGGCCTTCGTGTTGGCCCCCCTTGTCGAAATTGCTCCCAGGCTACAGGTGCCGGGACTGGATGCGGTAGAGAAGCTGCTGGCGACCTGTACGGATCAGAA
>DTXR01000564.1 GCA_012962365.1 Chromatiaceae bacterium
GGAGGACGATCAGGGCAACCCCATAGGTACGGGACGCCTGCTCCCGGATGGCCATATCGGCCGCATGGCGGTACTCCGGGAATGGCGCGGCAAGGGAGTGGGTACGGCGCTTCTGCGCACACTCATGCAGGAAGGGGAAAAGCGCGGCTTCCGCAAACTGGTACTGGCTGCACAACTGCAGGCCATGCCCTTCTACGAGAAAGAGGGGTTTGTGGCCCAGGGCAATGTATTCGATGATGCGGGCATCCCGCACCGTAACATGGTCTGGCTCAAATCCCGCTCTAAATGAACAAGCCGCAAGCTGCTATCGCCAGCGCCGACACAGCCGCTCACGATGCTGCGCAAGCCATTGCAGACCCACCACGATACTGGTGGAATTGGCGCGCACGAACAACTGCTCTGCCGCTGCGGCGTAAGGCATGACTTCCACCCGGATATCCTCTCCCTCTTCATCCAGCCCATGTATGCCACCGACACTGCGGCTGTTTACCCATCCACAATAGAGCGATATGCGCTCACCACACCAGCCGGGCGTGGTGAAGAATTCACCGACAAACTCCATGTCCAGCAATTCACACCCCGTTTCTTCCCGCGTTTCCCGGCGGGCAACTTCCTCGAGCTTTTCACCCTCTTCAAGATAACCGCCCACGGTTTCCAGCAACCAGGGATCATCGGCATGGCCCATGGCGCCAATACGAAACTGCTCGATGAGCACCACCGCATCTTCATGCGGGTCATAGAGCAGCACAGACACGGCACGATTTCCTTCCACTCGCTCACGTCGAATCTCGGGGCACCAACCGCCCGCAAAACACTCATGCTGCAGACGGTAGGTCTTCAGCTTGAGAAACCCATCATGGGTCTCTTCCATGGATAGGATCTGATAACGCTTATTCATGCCCTGCATATCTCCGGAATATGCCTCGTCACCATGGATGGCGAGAGTGCAGAAAAAACAAAGCCCGCTCGAAAGCGGGCTTCAATGTCCTGCTCAGAAAAGATCAATCATCCAGGGACTGGTAGTAGTCCATGAGGATCTTGGCCACTTCGGGGCGGGAAAACTCGGGGGGAGGCGCTTCACCGCGACCCAGCATCTCGCGTACCTTGGTGCCGGAGAGCAACACGAAGTCTTCCTTGGTGTGACCTTCCGGCGCATCGCGCATCATGATGACCTTGTTCAGCTTAGTGGAATAAGCCGTGTGGTCAGCCTTGTAGATTTCGATCTCCATGGCGCCTTCAGGCACTTCTTCGTCGAAGATGGTCTGGGCATCGAAATCACCATAGTAATCACCAACACCTGCATGATCACGACCCACGATGAAGTGGGTGGCACCCATGTTCTGGCGGAAGTAGGCATGCAGCACAGCCTCACGAGGGCCGGCATAGAGCATGTCGAAGCCATAACCGGTGATCATCACGGTATTGGGCGGGAAATACAGCTCGGCCATCTTGCGGATCGCAGCATCACGTACCGGCGCAGGAATATCACCGGGCTTGAGCTTGCCCAGCAGCATGTGGATGACAACGCCGTCGGCATTCACATCCTTCATGGCCATGTGACACAGCTCTTCGTGGGCGCGGTGCATGGGGTTGCGGGTCTGGAAAGCCACGACTGTGTTCCAGCCATGCTCCTGGATCTCGTTGCGGATTTCCACGGCGGTACGGAAGGTATCAGGGAAATCGGTCTGGAAGTAGGAGAAATTCAGCACCTTGATGGGGCCGGAAATGGCATTGCGGCCCTGGCCCATGAAGGCAGCTACACCAGGATGTTCGGGATCGTCGGTGCGGTACACCTTGTCACGCATGACATTCATCTGGTCTTCACTGACCTTCTCGATATTCTCGACATCCATCACTGCCAGCACAGGGTTGCCTTCCACGTTGGGATCACGCAGGGCAATGCGCTTGGCGTCACCGATTGCCGCAATGGCCTCGTCATCCACGAGGTTCATGACAGGCACGGGGAAGAAAGAACCGTCGCTGAGGATCATCTTCTCGGCTGCGCCCATGGCATCGGCCACGTTCATGAAACCCTTGAGAGGCGTGAAATAGCCGCCGCCAAGCATGACCGCATTGCCGGCAGCGGGAGAGGTAATGGTTACGGAAGGCAGGCTTTCGGCTTCCCTCATCAAAGCATGGTGCTCGTCCACGTCATAGACGAATAAGGGAAGCAGAGTATCAGAGCCAATCGGTTTGATCATGCGGCAATCTCCTGGTGTTTGGGTTGACCTAACAATGAAATTCGAATCGCTTTCGCAGGGACGGGTCAACAACATCCTAATTTTATAAAATTAACAGATACCGGCCTTGGCTGCCCCTAGTTTTTCTTTATGGATGCAGTAATTTTTTACCATGCCAACAACCTGGTATAAACAAGAAGCACACGCCTAATTACATTATTTTTTTCAATTGGATAACTAATTTTCTTAAAGTTTTTCTATATGCTGGAGGCTTGTAAGGAATCCATGATGGCCTTCAGTGCCTGCAAGGGATCAGGCACTGCAGTCACTGGTCGACCGATCACCAGATAGTTCGATCCCGCCGCCATGGCATCTGCCGGCGTCATAACCCGCTTCTGATCATCCAGCGCTGCATTACCCGGGCGCACACCCGGTGTCACGAGCAAAAAATCGCTGCCGGCCTGGCTGCGTATGGCCGCAGCTTCCAAAGGCGAACACACGACGCCATCCAGCCCTGATGATTCCGCAAGTGCTGCCAACCGCAAAACATTTTCACCTGGCGTACCCTGGAACCCGATCTCGTGAATATCCTCCTCTCCCAGGCTGGTCAATACGGTCACAGCTATCAACATGGGCCGATGGGATTTTCCTTCGAGACGCTCCCTGGCTGTTTCCATCATTTTTCTTCCCCCGGAAGCATGCACGTTCATCATCCACACACCCAGATCCGCTGCCGCATCGCAGGCAGCCGCCACGGTATTGGGGATGTCGTGAAACTTGAGATCTAGAAAGACATCGAATCCCTTCCCCACCAGTTTTTCGACAAATGCGGGACCAAGACGGGTAAACAGCTCTTTCCCCACCTTCAAACGACACAGGGATGGCTGCAGTCCATCGACCAACGCCATAGCGGTGTCCTGATCGGGGAAATCCAGTGCAACAATGACAGGGCTGGTACTCATGTTTGTTATTCCTCGGGTTCTGATTTTCGGCGAATACTGCCCCAGCTACGGCAGCTGGGGCACTGCCAATGGAGGGTGTTCGCCACGAAGCCGCATTTGCGGCACTGATAGGCCGGGCGTTCAGCCAGCAGTCGTTCGACATGGATCTTCATGCTGAGCAGCATTTGTTCCGCCTGAATATCAGGCAGTGAGGCATTCAAATCGATCAGATGCAGCAGACCTTTCAAAGTTGGATGCAAATGCATTTCCTTGCTGAGAAAAGCCCTGGCATCGGATTCGCCTTTTGTTTCGGAAATAATCTCCGTGATGGACAGGGCGACCGCCACATCGGCGCCGCTGCCGAGAAACTCCTGCAGGTAGTTATTCAGCGCCGGCAGATCTGACAACCGCCGGTAACATTCCATCAGGTCAGGCAGGACCTCCGGCAGATAATAGGCATCTTTTTTCACCGCCTGTTTCATCAGATGAATAGCAGACTTGCAATCGCCCTGCTCCATGGCCATGTGGGCCTGCATATGCAGGGGCCGCACGCTGTGAATATCCACTGAAGCGGCTTTCTTGAGCAACTTGTCTGCAGCATCCTTCTGTCTCTTGCGCAGCGCTTCCTCCGCCAGCTCACAGTAGAAGTGGGAACGCTCCAGGGATAAGGAATCATCGATCAACGACGCCAGTTCTTCTGCTGTTTTTAGACAGGACTGCCAGTCTTTTTCCTGCTGATAGACGATAAGCAGGTTTTCCAGCGCCTTGCGCACATGGAGCTTCATTTCCTTCAGTTCTAGGAAAAGATTCTCTGCCCGGTCATACAGGCCCGCCCGCATATAGTCCATCCCAAGTTCGAGCAGCGCCTGGGCGCGTTGCTCCTGGGCCAGCGCGGGACGTGCGATCAGGTTCTGGTGGATACGAATGGCCCGCTCGACCTCACCACGGCGGCGGAACAGGCTTCCCAGAGCCAGGTGGGTTTCAACCGTTTCGCTATCCACTTCCAGCAACTGCACGAATACGTCGATGGCCTTGTCGGGTTCTTCATTGAGCAGATAGTTCAGGCCACGGAAATAGGCCGGCGTGGTGAGACGATCGGTTTCTTCGCAAGCCCTGGCCATGCTGCGTTTTGCCGCCCACCAGCCGGAAGCGGCAGCGACGGGTAACAACAATATCCAGAGCAGCTCCTGCATGGCTTATCTGTCCTTCACGGGGATGGTGCGCAGGTTGTTGACCTCTTCGCTGGCCAGACGCGCCTGCCGACGCAGGCGCCGGTTGTCCCGCCGCACTCTAGCCATCAACATGAGGCTGCTGAACACGCCCAGCACCGCCCCTGCGCCGATCATTGTCAGCACCAGCAGACCCAGTGGTACCGACAGGTCATAAAAATAGAAGTTGACGGCGACCGGTTCCGGATTGATTGAAGCAAAACCCGCACCCAGCAGGGCTACGCCCAACAGCAGTATGAATTTGATCAGTTTCAGCAACCCGAATCTCCGGCGTTCAAGAATAGCGCCCTATGATAGCCCATGGCCGAAGCGGATAGTAGATCCTGAATCCATGGGTTCAGAGGGTGTGCAGAGTGCTTGATATTGATTTGAAGGGCGTAATGAAAAATCGCAGCCATACCCGCAGGTCTGGTGAGATTTGTCATATAGCTAGCCCGGATATTTCACCAGGATCCGGAATTTTCCCGGAGAGCTTGGGCAGGTACAAACTGTACCCAA
>DTXR01000565.1 GCA_012962365.1 Chromatiaceae bacterium
CACAACCCCCACCTGTTGCCCGGCACCGGCGAACACCTGCTCAGCTGGGTCGGGCTAGTCGATGAGCTGAAGCGGCGCCGCGCTTTTCTGGATGCCGTGGTATTCAGCGGTGGTGAGCCCACGGCACAATCCACCCTGGCACAAGCCATCCAGGACACAAAGGCGCTTGGCTACAAAATCGGTCTGCACACGGCGGGCTGCTATCCCCAACGCCTGGAAAAAATACTGCCCCTGCTCGACTGGGTGGGGCTGGACATCAAAGACATGCCGGATCGTTATGACACCCTGACCGGTGCAATCGATAGCGGCCACAAGGCTTGGCAGAGTCTTGAACTGCTGCTCCAAGCGGGAATTCCACTTCAGGTGCGTACCACGGTGCATCCCGATATGGACGCATCCGTGCTGGCCACGCTGTCTGCATCCCTGTCCCGGCTTGGGGTCATGAATCACGAACTGCAAAACTGTCGGTAGCTCCCTGTTAACCCCAGCGAGTTTCTATGCCGACCATCTTCATATCGGGTAAAATTGCTAGTTTCCCATCAGCGGATTCAACACAGTGGAACAGTTCAGAGGCACAACCATTCTGTCCGTACGGCGCAATGGCAAGGTCGTCATCGGCGGCGACGGGCAGGTATCCATGGGCAACACCGTGATGAAGGGCAATGCCCGCAAGGTGCGGCGGTTGTACAAGGAGCAGGTGCTGGCAGGCTTTGCCGGCGCAACAGCCGATGCTTTCACCCTGTTCGAGCGTTTCGAGGGCAAGCTGGAGAAACACTCCGGCCACCTGCTGCGCGCTGCGGTGGAGCTGGCGAAGGACTGGCGCACGGACCGCATGCTGCGCCGGCTGGAAGCCCTGCTTTGCGTTGCGGACAAAAAAGCCTCCCTGATCCTCACGGGTAACGGCGATGTGATCGAGCCGGAAAATGACCTCATGGCCATCGGCTCCGGTGGGCCTTTTGCACAATCCGCTGCCCTGGCACTGCTGGAAAACACCGAGCTTTCTGCCCGGGATATCGTGGAGAAAGGGCTCGCCATCGCCGCCGACATCTGCGTCTACACCAACCACAACCGCGTCATCGAAGAACTGGAAACCGAATAATGTCCCAGATCACCCCGCAGGAAATCGTACAGGAACTCAACAAGCACATCATCGGCCAGGATCAGGCAAAACGCGCCGTGGCCATCGCACTGCGCAACCGCTGGCGGCGTACCCGGGTGGACGAGGAGCTGCGCAATGAGATCACCCCCAAGAACATTCTGATGATCGGCCCCACCGGCGTGGGCAAGACCGAGATCGCCCGCCGCCTGGCGCGGCTGGCCAACGCACCTTTCCTGAAGGTGGAGGCCACCAAATTTACGGAAGTGGGTTATGTAGGCCGCGAAGTGGACTCCATCATCCGCGATCTTGCAGATGCAGCCGTAAACATGGTCAAGGAACAGGAGCTGATCAAGGTACAGGATGCCGCCATCCTCGCGGCGGAGGACCGGGTGCTTGATATTCTGCTTCCCCCACCCCGCACCCGCAGTTGGGAGGAAGAGGCTACTCCTGAACCAGCTTCCGGCACCCGGGAGAAATTCCGGGAGAAGTTGCGCAATGGCGACCTCGACGAAAAGGAAATCGAGGTGGATCTGAGTGACAACCCCATCGGCGTGGAGATCATGGCCCCTCCCGGC
>DTXR01000566.1 GCA_012962365.1 Chromatiaceae bacterium
GACACATAGGCCACACTGGTTGTCCAGAAAGCAACAAAGGCAGCCCAGGCGCCACCGGCTTCGCGCTTGATGGCGCCGATGGTGGCTACACAGGGAAAATACAGCAGCACGAACAACAGATAGGCAAAGGCGCCAACCTGGCCATCAAAACGCAGCGCCATAGCGCCGAACACGTCCATGCTCACTTCCTGCTCGGCAGCCACCTCGGAAATATCCTGGACATCCGCTGCTCCCAGACCGAGAGGGTCTGTCAACAGCTCTCCCACGCCTGCCAGATTCTCGGGGACCGTTGCTGCCGCAGCCTCGATTTCCTGCCACAGGTCAAACTCCTGCTCCTCCATGGCCTCCCCGGATGCTTCCACTGCCAGACGGCTGTAGAGCGTATCCAGCGTACCCACCACAACTTCCTTGGCCAGTACACCGGAAACGATGCCCACGACGGCGGGCCAGTTTTCCTGATGTATGCCCATGGGAGCGAAGGCGGGCGTAACTACCTGACTGGCTGCACTGAGCACCGATTTGTCTGAGTCTTCGTTGCCGAAAGAACCATCCGTGCCGATGGAATTGAGTACGTTCAACACCAGCACCATCATGATGATGATCTGTCCCGCTTCCTTCACGAAGACCTTTACCCTGTCCCAGGTGCGCAGCAGCACGCCTTTCAGCGTCGGCACATGATAGGGCGGCAATTCCATCATGAAACCGGCACTTTCGCCCGGCAGCAGGGTTTTTTTCATGATCAGCCCCGTCAATATCGCCACCACGATACCGATGACATACAGGCCGAACACCAAATTCTGTCCATTCTCCGGGAAAAACGCCGCGGCAAACAGCACATAAACCGGCAGACGGGCACCACAGGACATGAAAGGATTCATGAGGATAGTGAGCTTGCGCTCGCGCATATTTTCCAGGGTGCGGGTCGCCATGATGGCGGGCACATTGCAGCCAAACCCCACGATAAGCGGCACGAAAGCCTTGCCGGGCAGCCCGATACTGCGCATGAAACGGTCCATGACAAACGCCGCCCGCGCCATGTAGCCGGAATCTTCCAGAGCAGACAGAAACAGATACAGAGCGGCGATGATGGGAATGAAGGTCGCCACCACC
Organism: Chromatiaceae bacterium; assembly: GCA_012962365.1. GTDB lineage: Bacteria > Pseudomonadota > Gammaproteobacteria > Chromatiales > Chromatiaceae > Thiolapillus. Next base: position 1,111 of record DTXR01000566.1, read on the forward strand.
TGCAAGCCACCACCCAGTCCATCGGCAAAAATGACTCGTACCCAGTCGGGAGCACCCCAGGCATTCAGCAGATACCCGAAGCCATCCACGGCAAAGGCGCCCACGACACCGTCGAAGAAGTCAATGAAGGCGCCACCGATGTTGATGGTGAACATGAACATCAGATACATCATGAACAGGAACACCGGCACGCCCAGCCAGCGGCTCAGCACCACCGTATCGATACGATCAGAAACTGTCCTGCCCAATTTGCCCCGCTCCTTGATGACGGTTTGCGCCAGCGCATGGGCGTGGCTGAAACGGGTGTCGCTGATGTGGATATCCGTTTCTTCACCACTGCGATCCTCAATCATTTTCCGCCAGTGCAAAATACTTTGACGTGCTTGCTGCGGCAGATCCCCGGGAATTTGCTCATCGGATTCCAGCATTTTCAATGCCAACCAGTGACGGTTGGCGGGGTTCTCCTGCGGCAGATACGGCTCCAGATCGGCAACCGCCTGCTCCACCACTTCTTCATTGGCCAGGGCGAAACCGCCACATTCTACACCCGTGGCTACTGCCAGCATTCGCGCCTTGAGTTCCGCCGTGCCTTCACCCGTAGTGGCAACCACAGGCACCACAGGACAGCCCAGCTCTTCTGACAACTTGTCCACGTCGATACCGATACCGCGCTTGCGCGCCACGTCCATCATGTTCAACGCGATGACCATGGGTACGCCCATTTCCAGCAGCTGCACCACGAAATAGAGATTGCGCTCAAGATTAGCCGCATCCACCACGTTGATGATTAGATCCGCCTCGCGGGACAGCAGATAGTCGCGGGTGATCTCCTCATC
>DTXR01000567.1 GCA_012962365.1 Chromatiaceae bacterium
ATGCCGCCCTGGAATGCGTCAAACAATTTAACGAAGGCCCGGCCTGTGTCATCGTCAAACATGCCAACCCCTGTGGCGTGGCCATCGGCGACAGCCTGCTGGATGCCTATGATCGCGCCTATACCACAGACCCCGAATCCGCCTTTGGCGGTATCATCGCCTTCAACAGGGAGCTGGACGCGACAACCGCCCAGGCCATCGTGGATCGCCAGTTCGTGGAAGTCATCATTGCCCCGGAAGTATCCGCCGAAGCGGCCGAGGTGGTCGCGGAAAAGAAGAACGTACGCCTGCTGGCCTGTGGCCAATGGCCGGAGAACCCGGTACAACGCCTCGATTTCAAACGGGTGAACGGCGGCCTTCTGGTACAGGATGCGGATCTATCCCTGTACAACCAACTTAAGGTCGTCACAGAACGCACGCCCACAGAGCAGGAGATGGCGGATCTGCTATTCACTTGGCGCATCGCCAAATTCGTGAAATCCAATGCTATCGTCTATGGTAAGGAGAACATGACCATCGGCGTGGGTGCAGGGCAGATGAGCCGCATCAATTCCGCCCGCATCGCGGGCATCAAGGCCGAACATGCGGGCCTGGAGGTAAAAGGGTCGGTAATGGCCTCCGATGCCTTCTTCCCCTTCCGGGACGGCATCGACAGCGCGGCCGAAGCCGGCATCGCAGCCGTCATACAGCCCGGCGGCTCCATGCGCGACGAAGAAGTCATTGAGGCAGCCAACGAACATGGCATGGCCATGGTGTTTACCGGCATGCGTCATTTCCGACACTGAGGAGAAAGTACACATGAATATTCTTGTCATTGGCGGCGGCGGACGCGAGCACGCCCTGGCCTGGAAGGCCGCCCAATCCCCCTTGGCAGACAAGGTCTATGTTGCTCCCGGCAACGCCGGCACAGCCCTTGAAGAAAAGATCGAGAATGTGGACATCGCCGCAGATGATGTAAAAGCGCTGCGCGATTTTGCCCTGCAGAACGACATCGGGCTGACCATCGTCGGACCGGAACAGCCTCTGGTGGCCGGTGTGGTGGATATTTTCACCGCCGCAGGTCTCAAATGCTTCGGTCCCACTAAACGCATTGCGCGACTGGAAGGGTCCAAGGCCTTCGCCAAGGATTTTCTTGCCCGCCACGAGATTCCCACCGCCGCCTACGGCAGCTTCACCGATGTAGAAGAAGCCCTGGAATACCTTTACAAGATGGGCGCACCCATCGTCATCAAGGCCGACGGCCTGGCGGCGGGCAAGGGGGTCATCCTGGCTCACGACATGAAGACTGCCGAGGATACTGTACGTGACATGCTCTCGGGCAACGCCTTCGGCGAGGCCGGACATAAGGTGGTCATCGAAGAATTCCTCAACGGCGAGGAAGCCAGCTTCATTGTCATGGCAGATGGCAAACATGTGCTGACCATGGCGAGTTCCCAGGACCACAAGGCCGCCAACGAAGGCGATACCGGCCCCAACACCGGCGGCATGGGTGCCTATTCTCCCGCCCCCGTGGTCACCGAAGAAATGCACCAGAGGATCATGGAGCAGATCATTCAACCCACCATCGAGGGCATGAAGTCCGACGGCACACCCTATACCGGCTTCCTCTATGCCGGCGTCATGATCGACGCCGGGGGCCACCCGAAGGTACTGGAGTTCAACTGCCGCTTTGGCGATCCGGAGACCCAGCCCATCATGATGCGCATGCAATCCGACCTGGTAGCTCACTGCATGGCGGCATTGGAAGGCAGGCTGGACGAGGAAGAAGCCCGTTGGGACAAGCGGGCTGCCGTAGGCGTTGTTTTAGCCGCCGGGGGCTATCCCGGTCCCTATGAAACCGGCGACGTGATCGAAGGATTACCCACCGAAGAAGGCACCGACACCAAGGTGTTTCATGCGGGCACCGCCGAAAGAGACGGCAATATCGTCACCGCAGGCGGACGGGTGCTTTGTGTTACCGCTCTCGGCGATTCGGTAACAGAAGCACAACACAAGGCCTACGCATTGGCAGACGGCATCAGCTGGAAAAACATGCAATACCGCAAGGATATCGCCTATCGCGCCATCGCACGGGAACAAAAGGACTGAGCCGGAGCCTTCTGTGATCACCACGCTGCAGGTCGACAGATGCAACCAGACCGGCGCCAGGCTCATTCTTGGCCTGGTGTTGTTGATCATCACCTACATGGCGCTCACGCCCATCCCTGATCTCTTGCAGGAAAATGTGAACGACAAGCTGGGGCATGCCCTGGCCTTCGTGCTGCTGGCTTTTCTCGTCCATGCCGGATGGCCCAACGTGCCTTTCAGCTGGCGTCACGGCGTGCCCCTGATCGCCTATGGCCTCTTTCTCGAATGCGCTCAATATTATGTACCGGGACGCTTCTTTTCCCTCTGGGATATCCTGGCGGATGCCGCCGGCATCGGTCTGTA
>DTXR01000568.1 GCA_012962365.1 Chromatiaceae bacterium
CCCCCTTGCCGGGCAGAAATACCAGCACATCACCCTGGTGTTCCTGACAGGCTTGCTGCGCCAGTTTTCGGGTGGCGGGAAGAACCTCCCTTCCCGCTGATTTACCCAAGTAGCGCACATCCACCGGGTACAAACCGCCATCAGAACTTATGACCGAAGCACCCATCATGTCTGCAACGGCTTGTTCATCCAGGGTAGCCGACATGACGAGGAGACGCAGATCCTCCCGCAGGGAAGCGCAAACATCCAGACACAATGCCAGCCCAAGATCCGCCTGCAGGGAACGCTCATGATATTCATCGAAGATGACCAGTCCCACATCAGACAACTCAGGATCGGCCTGCAGGCGCCTGACCAGCAGGCCTTCCGTCAGCACTTCGATACGGGTCCGGTGACCGATCTTACGCTCCATGCGCACCTGATAGCCGATGGTGGCGCCAACAGCTTCACCCAGCAGATGTGCCATATAAGTAGCTGCCATCCGTGCAGCCGGACGACGCGGTTCGAGCATGAGAATATTCCGGCTACTCAACCAGGGCTCATCCAACAATGCCAATGGCACGCGCGTGGTCTTGCCTGACCCCGGCGGGGAAGCGAGAACCGCATGGCCCTTCGCCAGGGTGTCACGCAATTGGGGCAGGATTTCTTCAACAGGTAATGACATAGCAGAGCATCATAGCACCGCCGATAGCACGAAACTCCTTGAGCTGATCACATGACCTGCCACCGTGAAATTGCTAGAATGAGCGCCCTTACTGCCAACGACAGACTGCCCTGATTCTTGAGCATCCCCACGCCCCTACAGACACTGATCCGATTCGGAAAACAGCTTCCTCTGGCATTGCCGCTGGTGGCCTTGCTGTTGCAGGGTTGCGAACAAACACCACTACTGGACAGGTTGCAAGGCAGAGGCCGTCTGCATATTGCCACCGTCACCGGCCCCTTGAGCTGCTATCTTGGAAAGAAAAGCGCCGCAGGTCTTGAATATGAACTGGCCCGCGCTTTTGCAAAGAGCCAGGGTCTTCAGCCTGTCTTCACCGTCTATCCAAACCGGCGCGCCGCTATCCAGGCCGTCAAGGCCGGCAAGGAAGACATGGCTGCGGCTTTCATCCTTCCTTCGGCCAGACAGAAGGCACTCACTTACCTGTCCATCTCATGGCTCGACACGACACCGGTCTTTGCCCACACTATGGGCTGGAGAGCTTTTGATCCTGGCCATCCCGGCAACACCGAGATCGTAACAACTGCAGACAGCTATCTGGCCGAGCTGCTTGCCCGGAAAGACCTGCCGGGAAACCCGTTGAACAAGCTTTCCGAAGAACACATCCTCGCGTCAGTTGCTGCGGGAGACCACAATCATGTCCTGTCCACTGCTGCGCAACTCAAGGCCCATGCCAACCTGCTTCCGAGCCTTGTGCCAGGCGTTTCCCTGGAAGAAAACGCTTCTGTTCACTGGCTGTTCAACCTGAGCTTCGATGACAGTCTGCGTGATGCGGCCAATCGTTTCCTTGCTGCCTGGAAACACTCCGGCAGGCTGCAAAAACTACGCGAAAAATATATCGACAGGCTGCCGCAAAGGAACTACGTGACCCGCAGGGATTTCTGGAAGCATGTGAACGAACGCCTGCCGGACTATCAGGAAACATTCCGGCGGGCAGGCAAGACAACCGGCATCGACTGGCGTTTGCTTGCGGCCATCGGCTATCAGGAATCTCACTGGAACCCCAAAGCCGCCTCCCCCACCGGTGTACGCGGCATAATGATGCTCACCAAAGCCACGGCAAAGCAACAGTCCATTAACGACCGTCTCGATCCCGTGCAAAGCATCATCGGTGGCGCACGGCATCTGCGATGGATGGAAAAACGCATCCCCGAACGCATCCAAGGTGAAGACCTGTTGTGGTTCACCCTCGCCAGCTACAACATCGGCTACGGCCACCTGGAAGACGCACGCATACTCACGGAAAGGGATAACGCCGACCCGGACAGCTGGGAAGAAGTAAAACAGCGCCTGCCGCTACTCAGTCAAAAGCAATACTATTCCACACTCAAGCACGGCAGGGCGCGTGGCAGGGAACCGGTAATCTATGTGGAAAACATCCGCTACTACTACCGACTGCTGGTCTACTGGGACAATGCCAGAAACGGCAGGAACTGCGCCACGAATCAGATTCAGCGACGCCTCGCCCTGAAGAACTGACGCAACAACTGCGCACTCTCATCCGCCAGTACACCACCGACAGCATCTGTCACATGGTTGAAACGCTGATCCGAAGGCAGCAGATCGAACACGCTCCCTGCCGCACCGCTGCGCGGATCACTGGCGCCGAAAACCACCCTGCCTACCCGTGCATGGACGATGGCGCCCGCACACATGGGACAGGGCTCCAGCGTGACATAGAGCGTGGATTCCGGCAGCCGGTAGTTCTGCTGGCTTTGCCCTGCATCGCGCAGGGCCATGATTTCCGCATGAGCGCTGGGATCATGGCGCCCAATGGGCTGGTTCCAGCCTTCGCCGATGATCTCTCCCTCCAGCACGACCACGGCACCAACGGGCACCTCACCCTGGGCTTCGGCATGGCGGGCAAGTTCCAGCGCCCTTTGCATGAAATGGTTATCGGTTTTCACAGGCGTCAGTTCAGGTGTGCAGCTATTGCCACTCGGCTGTGAATAATCCGCCGTTATCTTTTATATTCAACGGTCTATATTCCTGTTAAATCGTAATAGCATGAAAAAATACTATACTCAAAAAGCCCTGCCACATGTTCGCAAAAATTGCCGATTGAACACCGTTACACAATGCACCGGACTGCCTTGCAGGCTTCGACTCCATTTACATGCCTTTCTACTTCTGCGCAAAATTCATTACCACACACAGGACACCCTAGCCCGGATATTTCACCAGGCCGCTCCAAATACCGAGGTTTTTCCTTTTCAATCAATATATTAACTAGACAATGGCTTGGGTACAGTTTGTAC
>DTXR01000569.1 GCA_012962365.1 Chromatiaceae bacterium
CTTGGTTTACAAAAACACTCCTAACCACTAAAGAGAGCACAAAACACATGCATGTACCTGAAATAGAGGCATTCCTACAAAAGCGTAAAGAAGACTGGCTAAAAAGCAAAATCAAATCCAACACCCCGCCCGAAGCCAAACAAACCCTTGAACAAGAAGCCGAACAAAAATTTCATTTTACAAACTGGGTGCAAGATGCCGCCAAAAGAGCCGGACAACTCTCAATGGTGAGCCATCCAGCCAAATTTTCACATCCCAGTGCCAAAAGTACCAATATTATTGCTCACACCCAACAAAGACCCGACGGCTTACTTCGCAGTGGCAACATTAAAGGACTCACATTAGACGTCTTTGGCAATGCAGCCGCCCTAGATGTATACAAATTCCTCATGCTCAACCTAAACGACAACAAGCCCCTATTAGAACACCTAGAAGCCAATACCCTTGCAGTGCGTCAACTATTTGCCACCTTTTCAGATGAAACATTTGAAGAAATTCGCCAAAACTTTCTTAAAATAAAAACCAAAGAAAGCCCTCCCAAAACGCACGGAAAAATAAAACAAATTTACTTCCCCTTAGACCAAGAAGGAACAGCCTACCACCTACTTTCCATCCTAACCCCATCCCCTATTCTTTACGAACTAAAAAAACGCATCCAAACCATGCGTTTTTCTGAAGCCGCCAAAGCCTCTCGAGAAGCCAGAAAAAATGCCCAAGCTGCCGCACCCTATAGCGATATTTTAAACCTAACCCGCATTGGCTTTGGTGGCACCAAACCTCAAAACATCAGCGTTCTTAACAACCAAAATGGCGGCATTGCATACCTACTGCCCGCATCCCCCCCAGTACTAAAAAAACGCCACATCCATCCCCCCGTTAAAAACTTTTTTGACCATTCCTATACACGCCCCCTTGACTACCAAGACCTATTTGATGCCTTCCATAACACCCTAAAACAGGCCATCAACAACAAACACACCCGTAACAAAATTCAAAAAAAAGCAAAAGACATCTTTAGTGCCTTAATAGAACGCTCATGGCACATTCGTCACCTAGACGCCGGCTGGTCAGACTCAGACCGCTACCAAACACTGCCCCAATCCCAAAAATGGTGGCTAGACCAAAAATATCACCATAGTGAACACAAAGACGAAGAATGGCTAAACAACCTTGAAGAAAACATCATAACCTGGTTTGGTCACGCCTATCAAAGCCTATACCCAAAACAAAACTACAACCTATCAGACCATGAATTTATCGCACTCAAAAAATGGCTAAAATCCTATGAAGGAGGCCTGAAATGAGCAAAAATCTCTTACTAATCAAACGCCTAAAAATACAAAATGCCAATGCCCAATCAAGCCCCTACAGCATCGGATTTCCCGCCATAACCGCTTGGCTAGGTGCAGCACACGCCCTACAACGCAAACTACAACAACAAACCCACTATGACGGCCTAGAAGACCTAATTTTTATGGGCGTTGGCATCGTCAGCCACAACTTCTACCTACATACATACAAAAACAACAACCAATTTGAACAAGACATCATAGCCACAGGCAACCCCCTAGACAAATCCGGCAAACGCCCCTCATTCGTCGAAGAACCCAGATGCAACCTCACCCTATCCCTGATTTTAGAATTTGATACCGAAGATCACAACGACCTAATCGACGCCGTCTACCACACCCTGCCCAAACTCAAAATGGCAGGTGGCGACATCCTACCCTTTAAAAAAGAACAAATAAGCCTCCTACACCTTGAAAACGACTACGAAATACACAGCCTAACAGCCCAACTTATGCCAGGATTTTGCCTAATAGAACGCCAAGACATCATGCAAACAGCAATGCAAACCGGTCAAGATGCACTCGATGCACTGCTAGATACCATAAAAATCACCCATTCCTGCTCAACAGATGACACAACAAATAAAACCACTTGGCAAACCCAAAAACAACAAAAAGGCTGGATAATACCCATAGGAATTGGATTTCAAGGCATAAGCCCACCGCAAAAAACCCAACAACAACGAGACCCAGACACCCCCCATCGCTTTGCCGAAAGCGTCGTCACCTTAGCAGAATTTATCATGCCCTACCGGCTAGAAACCATACAAGACATCCTATGGTACTACCAACCCGACTTAAAAAACGACTTATACCTTTGTCAACAACAAAAACCTTCCTCAACCTAAAAACCAAAAACTTAAAACTAGGAGAAAAAAATGGCAAAAAAAATGAAATAGCAAGTGTATTAGCCTTTGAAAAAAAACTGGTCCCCTCAGATGGCATCATGTATGGCACCACATGGGAAAACCGCACCCAAAAAATCACCCCCCTTCAACTAAACGAAAAATCCGTAAGAGGCACCATTTCCAATCGACTCAAACCAACAATAAAAAACGACCCCCTAAAACTAAATGCAGAAGTCAAAAAACCCAACCTACAAAAAATAGACAGCTGTGCACTCACTGAAAATCAAGACACCCTAGCCCTCAAATTTACCCTAAAAATCCTATCCGGAGTGCAACACCCCTCAGCCTGTGACCACCAAACATTCAACCAAAAATATCACACCATAGCAGAAAACTACATCCAAACAGAACAATTTCAAGAACTGGCCAAACGCTATGCCACCAACCTTGCCAATGGCCGCTTCCTATGGCGAAATCGAGTTGGAGTCCAAAACCTAGAAATCATCATCAAACAACCAGAAACCAACAACAGCTGGACATTTAATGGCAAAGACTTTAGCCTAAAACACTTTGAACAAGAAACCCCCGAAATACAATCACTCGCAAAAGAAATTGCCACCACCCTAAGCGGAAATAAAGACTTCACCCTACTCGAAATTACAGCCTATGCCCAAATAGGAACCGCACAAGACGTTTACCCAAGCGAAGAACTGGTACTAGACAAAAGCAACAATGCCAAAGGAAGCAAAAGCAAAATACTCTACAGCATCAACGGCACAGCAGCCATGCACTCACAAAAAATTGGCAACGCCCTAAGAACAATCGACACCTGGTACCCAGAATATGAACAAGCAAACATAGGCCCCATCGCATTAGAACCCTTTGGCGCCGTAACCAACCTAGGCGTAGCCTATCGCCACCCCAAAGCCAAAGCCGACTTCTACACCCTATTTGACAAATGGGTACTAGAAGGCGACCTAGAAAACCTAGAAGACAAACACTACGTTATGGGCGTCCTAGTGCGTGGCGGCGTATTTGGCGAAAGTGGCAAGGAATAACCCATGAAATACTACCAAGAACTCACCCTCATCCCAGATGCAGAAATAAGCCTAAACTTCCTATGGAGCAAAGTGTATCCACAAATACACCTTGCCCTAGTCGAAACAAAAACCCCTGAAAACCATTCCAAAATGGGCGTAACCTTTCCAAAATACCAAAACACCCCAGAACGAAAAACCTTGGGCAACAAACTCAGAATATTCAGCCCAGATACAAACAACCTACAAAACTTAAACCTCACAAAATGGCTACACACACTAGACGACTACGTCCACCTCACCTCAATTAAAGAAGTGCCAGACAACATAAAAACCCATGCCAGCTTTTATCGCATCCAAAAAAGAAAAACCAATGCACAAAAAGCATACAACACAGCCCAAAGACTGGGCATACCCTATGAAAAAGCACTGGCACACCTACAAGGACGAGATGAAAAACAACCTCAAGCCCCCTTTATCCACATGAAAAGCCTCAGCAGCAAACACAGCTACCGATTGATGATAGGCAAAAAAATCACCAACCTTAATGACCCACAATCAAAAGAATTTAATACCTACGGCCTTAGCTCAAAAGCATCCCTACCCTTATTCTAGCAGCCAATGAGCAAACCCTAAAGGACCAAAATATTAAAGGCTCTTTAACAACCTGGAAAAATCAATAACTTACAACACCCCTAAAAAATAAAGGTAAAACCCCTAGTTTTCACCTTAATAGCTTGTAATAATTAAAAATATAAAACTAAAACTAGAGTTCACTGCCACACAGGCAGCTTAGAAATCATAGCCGCTGTTCCAATAGCTGGAGCCGCCGTTCACTGCCACACAGGCAGCTTAGAAATTCTTGAACTTCAACAGTAGCTGATGTCGTGGGTTCACTGCCACACAGGCAGCTTAGAAAACAAG
>DTXR01000570.1 GCA_012962365.1 Chromatiaceae bacterium
GAGAGTCGGGATACCGGCAATATCCCGAGGATACCGTCCATCGACTTCGCTTCATCAGACGTGCGAAGGAACTCGGGTTCACTCTAAAAGAAATAAAGGAACTCCTTGCGCTTCGGATCGAACCGGAAACGACGTGTGAGGACATTCGCAGGCGGGCGGAAGCGAAGATCGGCGACATCGAGGAGAAGATCTGTACGCTGAACAAAATGAAAGGGGCGCTCAAGAAGTTGACCCTGGCGTGCAAAGGGCGCGGTCCGGTGAGCGCGTGTCCGATCCTTGAAGCGATGGAGAATGATAAGCAATGAAGACAGTCGAAATGATATACGACCATGACTGCCCGAATGTGGAGCTGACCCGCACCCGGCTGCTTCAGGCATTTGCCGAGACCAGAGTTCCCGCCCGATGGGAGGAATGGGAAAGAGGGGACGATTCCAGCCCACTCCATGTCAGAACCTACGGTTCTCCGACCATCCTCGTAAACGGGAAGGATGTTGCCGGGGACCATCCGTTGGAGAACATCGCTTGCTGCCGCTTGTACACCGGTGCCAATGGAGGTTTTAATGGAGCGCCGTCTGTCGAAATGATTGCAGCAGCCTTGAGGACTACTGCTGATGGCTTAGCACCAAAAAGCGTTGAGAACAAGCCAGCCGGGTGGCGAAGCTCCCTTGCCGTTTTGCCCGGAATCGGAGCTTCTCTGTTACCTGTCGGCGTATGCCCGGCCTGCTGGCCGGCCTACGCTGGTCTACTGAGTTCTTTAGGTTTGGGGTTCTTGTTGGAAACGGCATATCTCCTGCCCGTGACAGCCCTTTTCCTTGTAATGGCAGTGGCGGCCCTGGCATACAAGGCGAGGACTCGCAGAGGGTACAAACCTTTTGTTCTGGGACTTGTAGCGTCCAGTATTGTGCTCGTTGGCAAATTCATCTTTGGCTCAGAGACAGCGATGTATGGAGGAATTGCGGTGCTGATCACCGCATCTCTTTGGAATGTATGGCCGAGGAAGAATACCGGTACCGGAAACGACACCTGTCCGGCTTGCGCCTCCCGCGGGACAGAGGTCGCAGTCAATACAAACGGAGGCACTGACGAAATAAAGGAGGTGTTACCATGAACACCAAGCGTAAAATTGAGGTCTTCAGCGCGGGGTGTCCTGCGTGTGAGGAGACAATCCAAATGGTCAATCGAGTGGCATGCTCATCGTGTGAGGTAAGCGTGCTGGACATGAAAGACGCGACTGTGGCCATGCGGGCAAGAGATCTGGGAATCCGTTCTGTGCCGGCGGTGGTGATCGACGGAAAGTTGGCCGATTGCTGTGCTGGGCGCGGTCCCGATGAGACAGCGCTTCGCTCGGCCGGGCTGGGTCAGCCTCTGAGCTGACTATGCCTCGCATCCGTGCACCGGGACCGGGTCAGGTCTTTTTCCACTCGGTCCCGGTGTGTTTCTCCCACTTTCCGCCGCCGGAGAGATCGGTGTTGAACCACTCGTCGCCCAGGGCCGGGTTGGGGATGGCTGCGTCGCGTTCTTCCTCCGAGCCGCTC